>NZ_JBLYZG010000070.1:0-23636 GCF_049310245.1 Endozoicomonas sp. ALB115
TGCCTTCACACAGCTTCTTTTTCCAATAACCAGGCTGTGATGTTCTGACGCCGTTTTGTCGGCACCAGGCTTTTTGGCTAAGCCCGGAGTCGTGCCAGGCTTCGATCCGTTGCAGCCATTGTTCTTTAGTGGTTTCTGGGGTGGTCATCGGAGCCTCCATGTAATCAGAGGCTTTATGATCCACGATCAAATCTCAGCGGGGTAGGACGTGGGTTATTTTGGCGGTTACGTTCCGGGAAGGACGTTACAAAAGCCAGGCGCTGCTCAACGAAGCGGCTCTGCTTATGGCCTATGTCAATTTAAACCCTGTTCGAGCCAAATGGTGAAATCGCCAGAGACCTCTGAATACACTTTTATCAGCAAAAGAACGAAATATTTGATTGTTGTGGCTTTAAAATCTTTTGGTATTCTTTTTTATTTTACAATTTGCACAAAGTATTACGACTGGACTGATATCTGACAGTCGCATTTTTACCGTAGGATAAGGGCGGCCCACGGAGCAACTCTATAAATGCATTGCAATAATCGGCCAGTCTCGCCAGTTGATGGCTATTACTCTGTTGCAGTGCCCGGCACGACCGGATCAATCGCTCTGTTTCAAGCACCTGAGGACTGTCACTTGTTATTTTATCCTGACGTGATGCTAATAAGATGGGTTCTAACTGCTGGCAAATATCAGCACATTGCCCTGATAAGTGCACCACTGACTCAATATTTTTTCGGGTTATTTCCCGGGCCTGAAGGCTCAACAGCCTCTCCAGATTTTGCAGTAACTGATAAGGTTGCGAACTCTCTTTTTGGCCCCCATCGTCTTGAGACTCATCATTGGACATTATGACCGCCTCTCCCCTTCAACCGGGCGTACCTCACCTTCATTGATCACCCGGCATTTGAACGGTCTGCCATTTTCTTTCTGAACCAGGATAATATCGCCGACATGGCCGCTTTCCATGGCGACACCGGTGGTAGTTAATTCGATATTTTCTGATTGAACAACAATGGTTAAATGCTGCCCCCGACGGATAGCAGTGGCCCTTTTTACCATATCGGTGGTAATCACAGTGCCGGCGCTAATCTTTCGGGTAGCGATGTATCCGGAAGGATTATCCTGAAATACATTCGGTTTCAGGGAACTCAAACGGACTTTTGATGTTTTCAGCCTCGGCTGTCCTGGCCCCGACAATGCTGGCCCCGACAACGCCTCGCCCCGGTTAAGATCCCTGTCGGCAAGCAATACCGATACGTCAAAATCCACTCTGACCGCCAGCCGTTGTTTCCAGCGGTGTTCCGGGAAGGTGCCGAGATGATCAGGACAGCTGATCAATAATGGCAGTTTACCGTTCTGAGCCATGGCAGAGAAGCGGATATCCGGTGTTTCCGGACAGTCTGGCAATTGCTGCCAGCGTTCTTTATGCAACAAAACCACCCGGGGATTACGGCCGTTAAAGCGTTTAGCCAATAAGCGCGAATGCTCACAGAGTTGACTGATGACCACCCCCTGAACCCTTTGATCAGTGCTCTTATCTGATTGATCTGACTGCGGGCTGGTATCCGTACATGACACTGTATGGGCGTTTGCAATATTGGGAATATTGAGTAAGCACAGACACAGGGAAAAAACAAAACGACGACTGATTGATAGCTCCCTGACGAGAATAAAATATGTGACAAATAAATACATTTTTTACGACAACGTACTACTCTTTACACACGACTTAATATAGACGAATAGATAGCCTGTATGTTGATTTCATTTGAGTCGGCCATGGGTATACACCCAAGAGTTGCACAGCTCAGAAGCTCTCAGATTGCCATCCAGTCAGGCAATATTTTTAATATTGAAACACCACAATACCGGGCACTTGAAGCTAACCTGAACTTTTACCATTTGGCTTATGGTTTATCTCAGGATTTGTCGGTCTCAGACAAACGGCATATCACCCCAAATCAACTGGCGGATGTTGAGTTATCCATTGCCTTTAAAAATTCAGGCGGTATTGCCTCGGAAAATGGTAACGATGTATCTCTGGCACTGGAGCAGGCAAAACTTGCACAGTCGATGGCCGGGTACAATATCAGCATATCGTTAATCCGGGAGCGTCTGAGCATGCTTGATAAGGTGATCAGCGGTCGCTAGTGTATGGTTTCAATGAGTTTGACGGGTTGACGTGCCTCCGTAATCCGTTCGTCCTGAGCCTGTCGAAGGACCCATAGGGCCTAAAGGCGGAAACTCCGGACTCTGATAGATTGTGCCAAGCACCCTTCGTCCGTGCATCCTGAGCGGGGTCGAAGGGCGCTCAGGGTGAACGGAGATTGTACACATCAAACCCATTGAAACCATGTACTACTGGAAGGCTGACCGAGAATAGACGTCATAAATTGTTAATTCGATGAAGTGAGTACCCCATGAGTCTGCAGTTGGTTCAGGCTATGTCTGGTTACGCCATGGTCGCCCAGGCGACCCGTATGACACTGGTGGCCGAGGCGCTCTCTTACAATGAGGTTGCAGCAGCGTCTGCTGCTGAGGTGATGCGGCCGGGGCGAGCGTTACTTCAGGCCAGAACCGTAGATGCTGGCTCCGCTGCCAGAGAGAATATTCCGGCGTTTACCGTTGAAGTAGCGGGTATTATCAAAGATAAGTCACCTCCCCAGGTGCGCTATCAACCGGGCCATCCTCTGGCTAATGCTAACGGTGAAGTGTTTTACCCGAATATCAGCACGATTGAAGAAATGGCAACCATGATTTCGGCAGCCCGGTCTTTTGATGCGGCTGTCTCGGTGTTCACCAGCGCCCGTCAAATGCAGGGCCAGGCACTGGAGCTGATCGGTGTTCATAGCTAGTACGTCATTTCAATGAGCTTGATGTGCACAATCTCCGTTCACCCTGAGCGGAGTCGAAGGGTGATTGGCACAGTCTTTATTCAGGGCATGGAGTTTACGCCTTTAGGCCCTATGGGTCCTTCGACTCCGCTCAGGACGAACGGAGTTTGGGTGCCATTGATAGAGGGAACCCATCAATTACATTGAAACCGTGTACTAGTGCAGATAAAGCACTTATACCCATACAGCCCCCCCACGCTCTGCGAGGGAGTCCGGAGGGATATGAACAGCCGAGGAACCGTGAGAGATGTGCTGTGTATGTATAACAGTGCCTGGTCTGGTGGGATTTGCGTTAAAAGAAGGAAGGCTATTTCGAGACAGTCCCCTGCCGTCGAAATCGATATGACATGTGGGTATCACTATGATTTCATCCATTCAACATGAACTAGCCTCCACTCCGAATGGTAGCGCATCGTCGTCTTCCTCCGACAGTTCCAGTGCCTTGAGTAAAAACTTTATGACGTTGTTGATTACTCAACTTAAGCACCAGAACCCGCTTGAACCGATGGAAAGCGGTGATCTGCTGAATCAGCTGGCGGCCATGACTTCCGTATCAGAGTTAAGAGATATCCACGCCGGTATCAGCCGGTTGAGCAATCAGTTTGCAACGGCCCAACTGTCCAGCGCTACGGCACTGCTGGGTCAGGAGGTCGCTATTGATGCCGGGCAATTTTCATTCAATGGCGATGGGGCTAAATTATCCCTGTCCTTTCCTTCCCCCGGTGCAGGGCAGGTGTTGCATTTTTTGCTCACCGACCACAATGGCGTACAGGTAAAAGAAGCCCATTACCAGGGGCGTCGTAATGAGTCACCAGGCGCTCCGATAAAGAGAAATCTGGAGCAACTGTTTGGCTCGCTGCCCCATGGTCAGTATTGGCTGAAAAGCACCATAGATGGTCACGATAACAGTGAGCCGGGCATAGTTCCTGTGCAACTGGTCAGTAAAGCAAACAGTATTGTTTTCAACAGCTCTGATCAGGCACCGCAGATCAGGCTTGAGGCAATGGAGCCAGTGGCACTGTCCAGCATTCATTCCGTGACCCGGCCATAAGCTTGACGGTTGTTGTCTAATCGGAGAGGTAAGCGTCTATGTCAATCAGTATCACGGGCATGAATGCTGCCCGAAGTCAGCTGGATATAGCCAGCCAGAACCTGACCAATTCGGAAACGAATGGTTATAAGTCGTTTCGGGCGATTCTTGGTGATGTCTATGCCCAGGCAGGAACCACATCGGTGGATATGTCCGGGGTCACGCTGCTGGGAACCCAACAGGCGTTTTCCCAGGGACAGCTGACGCAATCGGGTAATGCCTTTGATCTGGGTATTGATGGTAAGGGCTTTTTTGTTCTTGGTAATAGTGGTGAGCAGCTCTTCAGCCGGGCAGGCCTGTTTAATCAGGATAAGGAGCATTATCTGGTGAACCCCAGTGGTTATCGCCTCCGGGGCTTTGGTGTCAACAATCAGGGTGCGGTTGATACCTCAAAACTGGTTGACTTGCAGGTCAGTCAGGCTGACCGGCCAGGCAAAGCAACCACTAAAGCATCAGCTATCATTAACCTCAATGCCAGTGAACCGGTGATTAATCGTACGACGGTTGCCCTTAACCCGTCAGACCCAAGGACATTCAGCTGGTACGGAGCATTGAATATTTTCGATAGCCTTGGCGAACAACATACGCTGGGTAGCTATTTCACCAAAACCGAGACCAGTCAGTGGCTGCTTGAATTTCAGGTGGATGGGCAGTCCCTCAAACAGACAGAAAACCTGACATTCAACAGCTCAGGCCTGTTGACGACACCCGCCGATGCGCAGTTTTCACTGACACCACCGGAGCTGCCCTCAGGTGCCGTTCTCCAGCCCCTGGCCATGGACTTTTCCGGCATCACCCAGTTCGCAATCGATTCGGCATTTCGTCCCCAGGTGGTTGACGGGCAAATGGCGGGCAGCCTTAACCAGGTCAGTTTTGCCGAAAACGGTTTTCTGCAGGGTAGCTACAGCAATGGTGAGCAATACCTGCTTGGTCAGGTGGCACTGGCTACCTTTCCCAATGATAACGGGTTAGTGGTTAATGGGAATAATACATGGATGTCGTCTATGGTATCCGGCACTCCGCTCTTTAGTCCATCGGGCCTTAATGGCGCGGGCCTTATCAGGGCGGGGTTTGTTGAACAGTCCAATGTGGATCTGGCCAGCGGGTTGTCGGATGTCATTCTCGCCCAGCGCAACTTCCAGGTAAGCGCCAAGGCATTCCAGGCAGAAGATCTCCTGTCACAAACGCTGATCAATCTGACCTGACGGGCACCTGGCCATGTTTTCCGGAATGCAGATGACTACCGCCAGTGCCGAACGCATCTGGCAAAGCCTGTCCGTGTTTGCGGGTAATTTATCCGGTCAGTCGGTGCCCGGTTACCGGGGCGACTTGGTATTTGCCCAAAAACTGGCACAGACACAGACGGCGATGGTCCAACAACGGGCTCCCGCATTTTCCCTTCAGGCTGCCACCAATTTTACCAGCGGCTCTCTGAGACCCACAGGGCGCCAGCTGGATGTCGCCATCGACGGTGCCGGATGGTTAGTGGTGCAAGATGCCAGCGGCAAGGCAGGGCTGACCCGAAACGGTTTGCTCAGTCTGACCGCAACGGGTGAGGTGTTGACCGGCAATGGTGCCCGCGTCATGGGACAGACGGGGCCGTTGACCATTCCTGCATTCAGTCAGCTGACCATTGGCAGTGAGGGTTCTGTCAGTGTCATTCCTGCCGGTAGTCAGGACGTTGAAGAGGTGGGGCGTATCCGCTTTGCCAATCCCCCCGTGGCCAACCTGATTCGGAGCCCGGATGGCCTGTTCAGGCTGGTGGATGGCAGTGCGCCAGTCCCTGATCCACGGGTCAAGATGGTTAGCGGGGCGCTTGAAGAGAGCAATGTTGACCTGATGGCGGAGTACCTGAATGTGGTGGAAACCGGAAAAACCATGGATCTCCATGTTCGTATGTTATCAGCCTTTGATCAGATGGCAGGGCGAGGCAATGAATTGCTGAACCTGTCCCGTCGTTAATGAGAGCGCCACTATGAATAGTCTGTGGATAAACCAGGGCGGCCTGACCCTGCAGGATGCCAGAATGATGGCTGCTTCCCAGAACCTCAGTAATATCAGCACCTATGGCTATAAAAAAGAACGGGTGGTGGCTGCGGATCAGTTTTATACCACCCTGAAACAGGCCGGAGCAATGGCCAACAGTGGGGATGAACTGCCCAGCGGCCTGCAGGTGGGTACGGGTGCCAGAATCACCGCCACCCAGAAAATATTTACTAATGGCAATGTCCAGAATACCGGTAATGCGCTGGATCTGGCTATTGTCGGCGATGGCTTTGTGCAGGTTCAGTTACCTTCCGGAGAGATGGCTTATACCCGTAACGGACAGTTGCAGCTCAATGCCGAAGGTGAAATCGTGATGGCCACCGGCCAGCCGATAGAGCCGGTGATCACCATCCCGATGGAAGCCCGGAACATCACCATTGGTCAGGATGGCACGGTATCCGTTGCCATGCCCGGCAGCCCGGAAGCTCAGGTTCTGGGGCAGATCTCTCTGGTTAATTTCATCAATCCCATGGGGCTGCAGTCCATCGGCGATAACTTCTATCTGGAAACCGCTGCCAGCGGTTCCCCTGTGGAAGGCGTTCCCGGCACCAATGGTCTTGGTGAAATCCGGCAGTTTTCCCTTGAGGCCTCCAATGTGGATGTGGTGGAAGAGCTGGTCAATCTGATCATGATTCAGCGGGCTTATGAAATGCAGGCCAGGGCCATCGATGTGGCCAGTAATTCCCAGGAATATCTGGTGAAAAGCAGTTAGGAACAATTCAAACCGGATGCACCCTATGGGCAAAACAGTTACATCGATGTTTATTTGGCTGATCGCTGTGCTGGTGATCGGGTTGCCGGGCTGTCAGGTGGTATTGCCACACAACCAGCCCCTGAATAATGCCGACGATGAAGACACTGAACCCGTGCTTACCCGTGCCCCGGAGCCCCCTCCGGCACCGGCACCGGGCAGTCTTTATACATATGCCACCAGTATGCGCCTGTTTGATGATCTGAAAGCCTATCGCCCCGGCGATATTCTGACCGTGATGCTGCAGGAAAAGACCTTCTCCAGTAAAAAGGCCAATACCAGCCTGGACAAAAATGCCAGTGCCACCATAGCGCCCCCCACGGTATTCGGGAACAAATACTCGAGACTGGACACACAACTCAGCAGCAAACGGAACTTTGGCGGCAAAGGATCGACCTCTCAGCAAAACCATTTAACCGGCTCGGTGACCGTGGTCGTGCAAAAAGTGCTGCCCAGTGGGGCGCTGTTGGTTAAGGGCAGCAAAATGGTCCGGCTGAATCAGGGTGATGAAGTCATCTTTGTCAGTGGTGTGGTGCGCCCTGAAGACGTTACCCAGGACAACAAGGTCTCCTCGCTGCGTTTGGCCCATGCAAAAATCAGTTATACCGGCCGGGGCGACCTGGCCCAGGCCAACACCCAGGGCTGGCTCACCCGTATTCTGAACAGCAGCTGGTTTCCATTTTGAGATCAGGGGACGGCCCGGTAATAGCCTGCCCTGCGGCGGTGGCGGCCGCTGGAGTTGTAAATGGAGCTGAAAAAATCGGTTTTATTCGGGCGCTACTGTCGGACAGCCTTCTGGCCGGGCTGTTACTGGCGGCGACTGTTGTTTTTCCGCCACCCTGCCAGGCCTTACGTTTGGTGGATCTGGTTGATATAGAAGGTGTGCGCAAAAACCAGCTGATCGGCTATGGCCTGGTGGTTGGTTTGCAGGGTACTGGCGACCAGACCCGTCAAACCGTTTTTACCAGTCAGTCCATGGTCAACATGCTGCGCCAGTTTGGTATTCAGTTACCCCCGGGGAGTGATCCGCGGATGAAGAATGTTGCTGCCGTCAGTATCAGTGCCAACCTGCCCACCTTTGCCCGCCCGGGAACCACGCTTGATGTGATGGTTTCCTCGATTGGTGACGCCAAAAGTCTCCGTGGCGGTGTGCTTCTGGCGTCACCATTACGGGGTATTGATGGCCAGGTCTACGCCCTGGCCCAGGGTTCAGTGATTGTTGGCGGAGTGTCTGCCCAGGGCGCTACCGGCACCCAGATCAGTATCAATACAACGACGGTCGGACGCATTCCGGGAGGTGCGACCATTGAACAGTCGATCATTCCTCCGGAAGTAACGCCTGGTGTCGTACGATTAAATCTCAGGGAGCAGAATTACAGCCAAAGCCGTTTACTGGTCAAGGCTATCAATGATCACTTTGGCAGTCATATTGCCCGGGGAGTGGATGGCAGCCAGATTGAAGTCACGGTACCCGAGGGACGGAATAACCGGGTGACGTTTCTGTCCATGCTGGAGACTCTGGATGTTCCCCAGGGCGTCACCCCGGCCCGCGTCGTGATCAATTCCCGTACCGGAACCATCGTTATTGGTGCCGATGTCCGCATTCGCCCGGTAGCCGTGAGCAATGGTTCCACCACCGTGAAAGTCATGGAGCGTCCCAGCGTGATACAGCCCAACCCATTTTCCCTTGGGACCACACAAATCGAGGAGCAAAGCACCGTCGACATCATACAAAAAACCGGTGGCATGTTTATTGTCCCTGCCACCACCAGCCTGTCCGATATTGTTAATGTGGTGAACAGTGCCGGACTGACGCCCAATGAACTGATCTCAATTCTCCAGGCTATTCAGGAAGCCGGGGCCATGGAGGGTGAGCTGGTTATTATGTGAGGAATTGCCCCGGAATAATTTGTACATTTCTGAGTTTCAAAACCACGTTCGTCCTGAGCCTGTCGAAGGGCGTGAACTCCGGCCTCATGTATTGTGCCTGTCACCCTTCGACAAGCTCAGGATGAACGGAGATCGAGTTCAAAATGTCGAAATTATTTCGGGACAATTCCCAATCGGAGATTTGCCATGGTTATCACGCCTCTATTCCACCCCACCCACCCTGCCCTCCCCCTTGATGCGGGGGCCAGCAGGCCGGTCACCGGCAGCAATCGTGATTGCGAAGCATCATCCAACGACTTTATGCGGGTGTTGCTGGGGGAAGTGACCCGTCATCTGCAGAAAACCTCAGGATTGTTTTCCGGCAAAGAGCACAACGGCACGGCATCGCTGTTTCAGAATGAACTTGCCGGAGCGTTGCTGGCACAGTGTCTGGCAGAGGGGCTGGCGGAAAAACTGTCCGGTGACCAGCCATGGCGGTGAACCATATCGGGCTTAGCGGGGTGAACGCTGCGGATATTTTGTTAAATAATACCGGCCATAACATTGCCAATGCCGCAACCCCCGGGTTTAGCCGACGAAAGCCCGTGTTGATTACCCAACAGAGCCACTGGGGCGGTTTGCAGAATCAACTGGGTGGCGTCAGGGTACTTTATCTGATGCGGGTATCGAACGACTATCTTAATGACCAGGTGTTTCGCGCCAGTGCCAGCCAGTCAATGGCAGACAGCTTTGCCATACCCATGGTGCAGCTTGATCAGTTGCTTGGCCGGGAAGACACCGGGTTAACCCAGGTGCTCAATGGCTTTATCGGTAACCTGCAACGGCTGGAAACGCGCCCGGAGTCTCTACCCTTGCGCCAGCAATGGCTGGGCAGTGCCGGACAACTGGTGGACCGTTTTCATACCCTGGGTCAGCAGCTGCAGGTCATCTCGCAACAACGGACCAGCCAGATCAGCAATGTGATCACCGAGGCCAATCGGCTGGGCGCGGCCATTGCTGATCTTAATAAACAGATCATCGAAGGCAATAGCTCCAATCATAAAATCAGCGATGGCAACTGTGCGGACCTGCTGGACCAGCGGGACAATCTGATTAATCAGCTGTCTGAACAGGTATCGGTGGAGGTTTATCGCAACAGCAATAATGCCGTTAACCTGGTGATTCCATCCAGCCAGGGGGCGATTCCCCTGATCATTGGCACGCAGTATTTTGACCTCAGTATCAACCCGGACGCTGCTGACCCAATGAACCCCGATGTGATGGTCAATATCCCAGGCGTCGCTGTTCCGGTCACACCGCAGCAGGGCCGGTTGGCAGGGCTGCAAAAGCTCCATCGGGATGGGCTGATGCCCGTCATCAATCAGCTGGGGCGGATGGCGCTGGTGCTGGCCTCGGAAGTGAACTCTCAGCTGGAGCTGGGTGTTGATCTGGCCGGTGATAAAGGTAAGCCACTGTTTCAGGATATCAACTCGACATCGGCCATGCAGCAGCGGGTCCTGTCGGCAACGGTTGCGGGGACGGAGGCATTGACCGTTGCAATCGGCGATATTTCCCGGCTGGTGCCATCGGAATACCAGCTGGTATTTACGGCTTCTGATCAATGTCGTGTAACCAGACTGTCGGACGGGCAATCATTCAGTGGCAGCCTGACGGCAGCGACGCCTTTTACCATTGATGGCCTTACCATTCAACTGACAGGAACACCAGCTATCAATGATCAGTTCCTGCTGACGCCCTGGCGCCATGAAGCTACACAACTCAACATTGTCCTTAACGCCCCTGAGCAGCTGGCGTTTGCCGCACAAGGCTCAGGCCCCGGCGACAACCGGAATCTGCTGGCTCTGCTTGGCTGTTTAAACGGTGATTCTGCGAGCTCTCCTGATGTACTGGAAGCTAATATTTTGCTTCAGTCGTCTGTTGCCAACCAGACGGCTTCCGCTGTACGACAACAGAAAACCAGTCAGAGTTTATGTCAGGCTGCGGTTGCCGAGAGGGAGGGGCTCAGTGGTATTAATCTGGATGAAGAAGCGGCTAACCTGCTGCGATTCCAGCAGTTCTACCAGGCCAATGCACGCCTGTTACGAACCAGTCAGATGATTATTGATGAATTGCTGGCAGTTTGTCGGTGAGATCGATGCGGATAAGTACAGCACAACAGCAGGCCATGGTTTTACAGGATCTGCAGAACATCAGTCAGCACCAGCTGGAAGGCTGGAACCAGGTGGCCACGGGCAAACAGATAACCCAACCAGCCAGGGCACCGGGCAGCTGGACGCACCTGCAGAGTGTGCACCGGGAGATCAGCCAGACGAACCATTACCTGGATTCCATTACTGCCCTGACCTCCCAGCTGCAACTGGAAGATACCCTGCTGCAGAGTTATACCGGCTACCTGCAGGATATCCGGGCGCTGGTGCTGCAGGCCAACAACCCCGGGCTGGCAGCGGTGGACCTGGCCACCCTCGGGCAGCAGGTTGTGCAGTGGCGAAACGCCATTATCGGGCTGTTAAACAGCCGTGATGCCGAAGGTTATTACCTGTTTTCCGGCTCCCGGACCAGTACACCGCCGGTGACTGTTGCAACCGCCAGTGATGGTAGTGAGTCGTTTACTTTTAATAAAAATAACGACATCCGGCAAATAACAGTCGCTTCCGATATAACAATGTCGTCTACGGACAGTGCTGACTCTTTGTGCTTTACTGTGAACGACGGTGGATCAGGTTTTAATGTAATCCTTATGCTCGGTCAGATAGCGCAGACACTTCAGGCTCCACCCGCCAGCCTGTCAACGCTGCTTGCCGGTTACCTGGTACAGCTTGATCAGGCACAGAATCAGGCTGGCAGCATTCATGCCGCCCTGGGAACCCGAATGAAAGCACTGGACGGTATTCGCAGTGACCTTCACGAGGCCAGATTGTACTTTCAGGAACAGGCGGGTCAGCTGGGTGATCTGGATTATGTCAGTGCCATCAGCCATCTGAATCAGCAGAAAGTACAGTATGAAGCCGCTCTTAAAGGGCTTTCTGAAGTAGCGAACCTGTCGTTATTTGATTATCTCTAGGAGGCTGTTATGGCCATCAGTATCAACACCAATATTCCATCAATGCAAGCCCAGATCAGTCTGGAGCGGGCCCAGAACGGTCTTGATACAGCGATGCAAAGGCTCTCGACCGGTTATCGCATCAACAGTGCCGCTGACGATGCCGCCGGGATGCAGATCAGTAACCGGATGAGTTCACAGATTAATGGCCTGAGTATGGCGGTGCGTAATGCCAATGACGGCATCTCTATTGCCCAGACGGCGGAAGGGGCCATGACGGAAACCGCGTCTCTGCTCCAGCGGATGCGGGACCTGGCAGTACAGTCCGCCAGTGACAGCAACAGCAGCGATGACCGGATTGCCCTGAACGGGGAGCTGAAACAGCTGGGGGCGGAACTGAACCGGATTGCCGAGTCCACCACCTTTGCCGGACAGAAGTTGCTGGATGGTTCGTTTGTTGACAAGAACATTCAGGTGGGTGCCTACGCCAATGAGATTATTACCGTCAATGTCAAGAGTGTCAGCGGTAAAGACATTGGTATCATGAAGGGGGCAACGCTTACATTTTCTGGCATGGGTCTGCCGGGGACAACCGCCATTGCAGCACAGAGCCTGACGGTCGGGGTTGATGGCAATGAAAGCAATATACCCATATTAACCACGGATACCGCCCAATCCATTGCCCGAAAGGTAACAAGCGCGGTATCCGATTTAAGTGGACAGGCAAAGACAGGGGCAGAAGTGGTGTTGACAGCTACTGACTGGGAAAGTGGCGATACCATTACCCTGAACGTGAATGACACTCCTTACGCATCGACGAGTGCTTCTACTACTTTTCAAGCCGCCTTACAAGAACTGAAGGGAAAGCTGGATTCTTCACCGTATGATGTAACGATTGCGTCGAGCGGCAACCGTAAAATAACGTTGGTTGATTCCACTGGTCAGAATATGAAACTGGAGGCAACTGCTGCAGATGCAGACCATAGTTCATCCGGAAAGAAAACGCTTGTCTTCAATGCCACAGCCCAGCCACTCGATTATGCAGGTGGTACGACTGGGACAGCAAAGTCAATTACGTCAGGAGCGTTGAAAGTCGTGGGTGATATTAAGTGGGTCGGCTCGGATAAAAACGCCACCTATACCATGCAAAGCGATGGTAATTTAGGGACTGGGCTCGCCACTGCCACAAAGACACCGCTGGCTGGTAGTATGCCGGTAGATTCCATCGATATCACCACTTATGCTGGTGCACAGCAAGCCATCAAAATCCTTGATCACGCAATAGCCGACGTGGATTCCAACCGGGGCACCCTGGGTGCCATTCAAAACCGCTTCCAGCACACCATATACAACCTTCAGAACGTTCGGGAGAATATGATGGGCTCCCGAAGCCGGATTAAAGATACCGACTATGCCAGCGAGATGTCCAAATTGACCCGGGATCAGGTGCTGAAACAAGCCAGTATGTCCGGCCTGAACCGGGCCAACACCATGCAGCAGGAAGTCCTGGCTCTGTTACAGTGAATCATTGAATGAATACGGTTGCGCCACTGCCGGGCAGTTTTGATCTGGGGACTGTGGTGGATGCTGTGGTCAATGCCGACATGGCACCCTCGGAAAATGCCCTGAAACGGCGGGAAAATCAGCTTTCCCGGGAGCAGGATCTGATGGTGTCGGTCTATCAGGCGGTCAGCAACCTGCAGCACTCCGCCCGGGCGCTGGTTCAGGAAGCCAGCCTCAACAGTCACCATGTGAATGGCAATGGCCACGGTCTTGGCCGCTGGGTTGCGGTTTCCAGTGAGTCCGACCGGGTTGGCGTCAGCGTCAGGGGGCGTCCTGATCCCGGCAGTTATCAGCTGTCGGTCCATCAGCTGGCCTCACCGCAAATTATGACCAGCCCGCCGTTTGCCAGAGATACCGCCTTTAAAGACGCCGGTACGCTGGATCTCGCCCTTAATGGTGGGCACTGGACGGTTAATATTGTTGCCAACAGTACCCTGGCCACCATCGCCAGATCCATTCAGCTGAGTACTCAGGGGAAAGTCCGGGCAACGGTCATTAACGGCAAGGCGGGGCAACAGCTGCTGCTGACCGGGGCAGAAAAAGGGGCTGATCTTCGTATGACGCTCAGTGGCACCGGAACCGGTGCCTACCTGGCGGATATTATGTCTGAACAGGTGGCTCCGGCTGACGCACTGGTCAGTATCAACGGCGTAACCCTTTCTCTGCCCGGCAATGTTAACCAGCCGGCCATTAACGGGCTGAGCCTGACCCTGAAACAGGCGGACCCTGACCGGCAGTTATATATTGAGGTCAGTCAGGATGTTGAAGCACTGGTCAGCGCAATGTCGGAATTTGTCAATCACTGCAATAACCTGCTGCAAGCCAGTGACCCCAGGGACAACCAGGGCCTCCAGATCGATGCAGGCACCCCCGCCTCCCTGAGGGGAATCAGCAGTCAGTTGCGTAAACTGGTTAACGCCACGTCTGCAGATACCGGGTTAAGCAGCTCAGAGCAGATCACCAGTTTACTGGATCTTGGGGTCAGTACTGAGCGCAACGGTTTATGGTCTCTGGATGAAGCCTGGTTTCGCCACCAGCTGAATGCCATGCCCTACCCGGTCCTGCAGTTTCTGTCGGACCGGGAAAAGCCGGTGCTGGCACTGGCGCAGAAAATGGACACGCTGTTATCGGGCAGTGGCCCTTTAATATCGAGGATCAGTTATCTGTCACGGGATTTGCAACGGCTGGCGTCAGACCAGTATGCACTGGATATGAGACGACAATTGCTTCATCAGCGCACCAATCAGCAGTTTTTAAATATGGAGCAAACGGTACAGCGCATGAACCGGAACCTGGCCTATGTTGAAACTATTTGACCTGCTTGACCTGACTTTCACCAACGACAATAAGGGGCGATTATGAAGTCTCCAGCCACTGAATACACCCGTCATCAGTACGGGCACCTGGCCCGAAAAGAGAGTATTTTCCAGCAGACCGCCCTGCTGTACCAATTATTCCTGGACGACCTGGACCGCTGCCACGGCCATATCAACAGTGGTGACAGTGCCGCCCGCGGAGAGCGGATTCATCACGCCCTCTCTATTTTGATGGTTTTAAGAAACCAGGCCCTTGCCATGGTTGACAATCAGCAAGGTCAGCCGCCGTCGGCCAATGAACTTACCGCCCGGCTGCTTGAATTATATGACCACTGCCTTGCATGCCTGACATCCGTGATCGCTGATAATGATACTGCCTCCCTGAATACCGCCTGGTCTATGATCGATACCGTTAAAGGTGCCTGGGATGAGTTGGCCATACAGCAAGGGGCAGATGACTGAGACTTGTTAAGACTGGAGCCTGTCTTTTTCGGGCAGCGGGTGGCGGGAAGCGGGCAGCGCTTACTGAAATGTCGAAGTTATTAACAGCCATAAGCAGAAAGTTCGGTTCCCCTGTCCATATCATGGGATGAACAGGGCGATGAAAGAGCCCGCCTGTTTATCGTAAACAGAGAGCCATCTTTTATGAATATTGAGACAGTTGGCACAGAGACTGACCGTGTGATCGACGCACTTCGGAACACTCCTGAAATAACTTCCACATTTCCGCTGCTATCCAGCCAGGAAAGAACTTTGCCACGGAGACACGGAGGCACGGAGGAAAAGATTTTTTCTGTTCTCCGTGCCTCCGTGTCTCCGTGGCAAGAAGTTATTCAGGGACAATTCCTTCCAGCCTCGTATTCCCGGGAGGCGATAACCGGGCAGCTGTCTGTACAGAACGGGTTGGTGCAGAACGGACTGCCGGAGGAAGATGAGTTTCAGGCAATTCTGCAGCAGATGATCGAACCTCTGGGACCGATAAATCCTGAGGGGGCTTCGAATCCGTCTTTACATTCTGATTTACCATCGACTATCTACACCAACACAACGGATTTCGGGGAAGACATACAGGCAGTTGAGTGGGCCACGAACACAGATGCAAAAGTTCCAGCGGTTCACCCTCACCCCGAATTGACGTTAAATTTACAACACTTGTCGTCTGATCAGCTGGCCCGGAGGCCAGACTCGGTAGAGATGAGGCCAGTTAAGCCTGACCATCCGGGAGAAGAGGCTTCCGGCCAGGCTGTGTTACCTGACGTTCAGCAAACCATGGAGATTGGCTCACTGCGTCAGTCTGCACAGCTTTCTATGGTAGCCACACAAAAGCGAACACTGTCGAATCAGGAGGCCTTAGCCCCAGAGCCAACCCTGGAGCCGCCCGCCGATCAGGAAAATCAGACAACGACACAGCCAGCAATAGCTGATGTATCAGATACACCGCTAAAAGGGTTAGAACCTGCCAGCGTCCGCCAGTCATTGCTTGAAAATCAATCGTCCGCAATTCAACCCAAGGGATTGACGGTAACAGCCCCGGTGCAAAACTGTTTGATGCTTGGCGGGGATCGTTATGCCCGGGCCGTTGCCGAGCTTCCCGGACTGGGTGCGGTGCAGGTGGTGATGACTCGCCATAACAGCGAGGTCACCGTGAATCTGCAAGCCAGCCAGCAGTCTCTGCCAACCCTTGAAAGCTGTTCCTCTACACTGCACCAGCTGGTCAGCGACAGCATTCAGCAGATGCACATTCCCGGTAATTCAGTCAATAATTCAGTCAATAAAGAGCCCGGTGGTTCTTCAGCAACGGAGCCTGGACTGAAAATAGCACTCTCATTAACCACTCCTGATCATTCCGGGTCAGACCGGGGAAGGCAGTATCCGTTGGCCGAAGAGTTGGCAGGAATGTCATATTTTTCTGGCACAGACGTAGATCTTTTGGCTTTAGCACCCCAAACCTCACAAGCGTATCGGTCACCCATTGCGTTATCGCGGTACGCTGGTGTGGCACTTATTGATCTGCATATTTAGCCATTGTTTAGCAGTGCTTATGAACACGAAGAGAATATGAAGACTAACGACGATGACCGTACCATAAAGAGCAGTGCCTATGCTCAGTGGCCAGCAGTGCAGCTTGGCAGGGTTAATTTCATCGCTGTTATTCTGGCGGGGGTTGTCATGCTTGCTATTGCAGGTGGTGCAACGTATTGGTTTTTTTTCCGGGAGGATGACGACTCACTATCGCCAGTGCCCACTGCGGCTGCACCGAGACCTGCGCAATATCTGTCGTTTAAAGATATGATCGTCAATCTGGCTAATGATGAAACCTATGAACTCCATTATATGCAGTTATCCGTTTCTATCATGACCCGAAAAAGCAAATGCCTTGAACAAATGGAAATGAATCGACCGGTCATTCTCAATGCCATGCTTGACCAGCTGTCATCCTGGACATTCGAGGATGTGATGATTCCGGAAAATCGCGAGGAATTGCGGAAACAGCTTCTGACTACGGTTCGTCACAGGACGGGGCTATCACTGACTAAGGGGGTAGAGGATGTCTTCATCATTAATATGGTGATTCAGTAATTACACAACGAATTGTCCCGGAATAACTTCCTCTTTTTTGCCACGGAGACACGGAGGCACAGAGGAAAAGATTTTTTCTGTTCTCCGTGTCTCCGTGGCAAGGTTTTATCTTTAATATTAACAACGTACCGAGTTTTGCATGCTACTGAGAGTCGCTGGCTTTGCCATCCTGTTTCTGAGTGTTTTTGGCGGGTTTGTCATGGCCGGCGGCAAGCTGCTGGCACTGTGGCAACCCCCTGAGATTCTTATCATCCTCGGTGCCGCGATCGGTGCTTTTGTGATTTCCAACCCGGCCACTGTCCAGAGAATGACCCTCACTCATCTGAAATACGTGCTGATCAGAAATAAAGAGTTCGACAAAGCCTTCTTTATGGATTTGCTGGCCCTGCTGTTCCGCCTGATAGAAACCCGGCATCGAAAGGGCATGAACGCCATTGAAGACGATATTGAAACACCGGAAAGCAGTGAGCTGTTTCAGAGCTACCAGCGCATCATATCCCATCCACGACTGCTCTGTTTTATCACCGATAATTTACGGATTACCGGTATGGGCAGTATGCCCGGACATGCCTTTGAAGGTTTGATGGAAAGCGAGATAGAAACCCTGGAAGAGGATCTGAAACGACCGGCAAAAGCACTGAACACTATTGCTGATGCCTGCCCCGGCTTTGGTATTGTGGCTGCGGTGATGGGCATCGTGGTGACTATGGGTGCGATGGATGGGCCGGTAGAGCTGATCGGGGTCAAGGTAGCAGCAGCACTGGTGGGTACCTTTTTGGGTATATTGCTGTGCTACGGTATTTTTGGCCCCCTGGCCGCAGCGCTGGAAAGTACTGAGCAGAGTGAAATGCTGGCGTTTGAATGTGTCAAAATGACGTTGCTTGCCAGCCACTCAGGGCTGGCACCGATTACCGCCGTGGATTCAGGGCGGCGGCTGCTTTATAAAGAGTTACGCCCTACATTCCCGGAATTGGAGGATATGCTGCAATCCCTGAGGGCTAGCCATTAATGGCCAGGGCTCCAGATAGCAATCAGCCGATTGTGGTCCGTCGGGGGCGCACTGCCAACGGCAATGGGCACCATGGCGGCAGCTGGAAAGTGGCTTTTGCCGATTTTGCCATGGCCATGATGGCCCTGTTCCTGGTGCTCTGGCTGGTGGCCGCGACTACACCCGTGCAAAAGGAAGCCATTGCCACCTATTTTTCCAATCCGGGTCTTCTCAACCGTGTTAGCAGTAACTCGCCGGTGGAGATGCAGGGAGAGCGCTCGATATTACCGGGAATACAAGTGCAGATACGGCCAAAGCCCTCCGGCATGACGGGTATAGAGCTTGCCGGTCATAACACTGCCAGTGCCGAGGGCATCGCTGCCATTGTGCTCGGATTATCCAAACTGCCGAAAGAACGTGCCATCGAGGCAAAAGACATTGAGCTGCAGACCTGGCCCAGGATGATTCGTATGACACTGGTTCAGGATAAAGTCGGCCCCATGTTTCCACCGGGAAGCAAGCAGCTGGTGCCATTTTATGAAGATTTTCTAATCGCCCTGGCCCAGGTTTTGGCAAAACTGCCCTTCAAAATCATTATTACCGGGCACTCCGATGGCGTGATTGGTTCTGACCTTAAAAATTCGACAGAACCCAACCGGGTAAACTGGGAGCTTGCCGGACAACGGGCCGAAACGGTCAGGGAAGTGATTGTTTTTACCGGAGTACCGGAAGATCAGATACTGTTATTGGCAGCGATGGGAGCTAACCGGCCTATTCCTGGGCTGAGTCCGGATTCAGGATTAAACCGCCGGGTCGACTTGATGCTGGTTCCCCGAAAAGACGCCAAAGGGTTGAGTCGCAAGTTCCAACATAAATGGCATAAAGAAAAAGCATCCTCACCGGTGCCTTCATCGGATATGGAGAAAGCCGTTCAGCAGGCCAGGGATAACCGTTATCCGCAACCTTCAAAGTGAACAACTTTCACCGCTTCCAGTGCCTGCAGGAGCATGAGCGTTCAGAGCACCATCCGCATTATCCCCAGATGACTTACTCCGACTTTATCCCGATAATCGGCCCATGAATGATACTTTTATTGTCCCCTGCTGCAACGAGCCACTGTCGGAGCTTTACCGCGATGAGTGCATTGTTGTGGTGAATAAACCGGCAGGTCTGCTCAGTGTTCCCGGCAAGCCACCCAATCATAACGACAGCGCACTGTCACGGCTGCAGACCATCAACCCGCAAACCCGTGTCGTCCATCGGCTGGATATGTCCACCTCCGGCCTGATGGTCTTCGGACTGGATGCCGACAGCCATCGTACCTTAAGCCGTCAGTTTCAGGACCGTACCGTAGCCAAGGAATATATTGCCGATGTGTGGGGAAAACTTGCGCAGCCGGAAGGAAAAATAGAACTGCCTCTGCGCTGTGACTGGCCAAACCGCCCGAAACAGATGGTTGACCATGAACTGGGCAAACCATCACTGACCCACTTTCAAGTGATTGACAATCAGAGACCGGCATTTGACCGGGTATTGCTTAAACCGGTGACCGGTCGCTCCCATCAGTTAAGAGTTCACCTGGCTGAACTTGGCCACCCCATTCTGGGCTGTGAGTTCTATGCCCACCCAGCTGCCCGGCAGGCCAGTCAACGCCTGAACCTGCATGCCACAAGACTGGGCTTTACTCACCCTTTAACCGGGGAGCCAATGGTGTTTGTGTCGGAAGAGCCTTTCTCGGTTTAAGCCAGCTGTTCACGGTTTTATCCATTGAGGGTGTTTCTTTACTCGCTGGCCCATGACGTATCGGCCATGCGCGGGTCATCGATCCGCTGGCAAGTGTTTTTTTTAAGCTATCCTGTGTGCCAGAACCGACATCCCGGAGGCTTGTCATGTTGAACAAAAAAACGCTACGAATTGTTGGTGGATATCGGCGCTGACATAGATCGCAGCAAGCACACTTCGTCCGTGCATCCTGAGCGGAGCCGAAGGGCGCTCAGGGTGAGCGGAGAGTGCGCATCAAATGTCGGAATTATTTAATTATTCAATTCCCTGACTGCGCAGGTAATCATCATAAGAGCCGTGGAAGTCGACAATACCGGTATCCTTGATTTCGATAATCCGGGTAGCCAGCGATGAGACGAACTGACGGTCATGGGAGACAAAAATCAGGGTGCCTTTGTAGTTTTCCAGCGCCAGGTTCAGTGACTCGATGGACTCCATATCCATGTGGTTGGTTGGCTCATCCATCAGCAGAATATTGGGGCGTTGCTGGCTCAGCTTGCCAAACAGCATACGACCCTGCTCGCCACCGGAAATAACCCGTACGGATTTTTTCAGGTCGCTCTGGGAGAACAGCATCCGGCCCAGCACGCCACGAATCACCTGTTCATCGTCGCCTTCATTCATCCACTGGCTCATCCAGTCGAACAGGTTCATATCCATATCAAAGTCAGCACTGTGATTCTGGGCGTAGTAACCGATATTGGCATTTTCGGACCACTGGATAACACCGGTACGCGGTGCCATCTTGCCTGCCAGGGTATGCAGCAGGGTGGTTTTACCGACACCGTTCTGGCCAATGATGGCGATACGCTCACCCACTTCAACCATCAGGTTGACTTTGCTGAACAGATCTTCTTCATAGCCCTGGCTGAGCTTTTCCACCACCAGCGCATTACGGAACAGCTTCTTCTCCTGCTCAAAGCGGATAAACGGATTCTGGCGGCTGGAAGGTTTGATTTCTGTCAGTTGAATCTTATCGATCTGTTTGGCCCTGGAAGTCGCCTGTCGTGCTTTGGACGCGTTGGCAGAGAAGCGGCTGACAAAGGACTGTAACTCGGCAATCTGGGCTTTTTTGCGGGCATTATCGGCCTGCAGGCGCTCCCGGGCCGCAGTGGCTGCGGTCATATACTCATCGTAATTACCGGGCATCAACTGCAGCTTGCCGTAATCCAGGTCCGCCATGTGGGTACAGACACTGTTCAGGAAGTGACGGTCGTGAGAGATGATGATCATGGTGCAGTCACGCTGCTTCAGGATCTCTTCCAGCCAGCGGATCGCATTAATATCCAGGTTGTTGGTGGGTTCGTCCAGCAGCATAATTTCAGGGTCGGCAAACAGCACCTGAGCCAGCAGCACACGCAGCTTCCAGCCCGGCGCAACGGCACTCATCGGTCCGTAATGCTGTTCAATGGGAATACCCAGCCCCAGCAGCAGTTCTCCCGCACGGGCTTCTGCGGAGTAGCCATCCATCTCACCAAACTGAACTTCAAGGTCAGCAACCCGCATACCTTCTTCTTCGGTCATTTCAGCTTTGGCGTAAATAGCATCCCGTTCGGCTTTTACTTTCCACAGCTCGGCATGACCCATAATCACCGTATCGATCACCGTGTAGTTTTCATAGGCAAACTGATCCTGACTCAGTTTTGCCATACGTTCATGGGGGTCTTTACTGACAGTGCCGGATGTTGGCTCCAGCTCTCGACCCAGAATTTTCATGAACGTCGATTTACCACAACCGTTGGCACCAATGAGTCCATAACGGTTACCTTCGCCAAACTTGACGGATATATCCTCAAACAGGGGCTTGTCACCGAACTGCATGGTCACGTTAGAAGTTATCAGCATAACCTTTTGCTATCCTCTCTGGCGATCTGTCTGACCAGACCAACCACAATCATTAATAGGTAAACGGCAACTATGACACAACCTGCCCAGACAGGGCGAGCGAAGGTCGTGCCGCGCCTCTATAGTTATCAAAGGTGCTCCATGCTTTCCCAGATTGATGGTGATACAGTTCGCCGTCAAACTGCCGCCCGTGCATACGCTCAACAGGAAGGGCTTACCTTCTCCGACCAAACATTTTCTGATCTTGGTGTTTCCGGTTACAGGAATAAAAAACGGTCAGGGCTTGAGGCATTGCTCCACGCTATCAATACAGGTGAAATCAAAGCCGGTGATGTAATCTTTCTGGAACATACCGACCGACTCAGCCGGAAAGGCTTCGACGATACATATAGCCTCGTTCGGGAAATTGTCCAGACCGGAGTTTCCCTGTACGTTGATTCGGAGAAGCTCCTCCTCGACCGCAAAGCCCTTAATGATCTGGTATCGGTCATTCGTCTGGCAACGCTAGGAGCCTGACCGAGAACTAAGCAGGAAAGCAACCAGCAGAGCGACAAAAACTTAAATCGTTTAAAAAATAGTCGAAATTTTAGCTTAATTAGCTACTTTAAGCAGTTTTTAGGCTTGTTAAAGCCTTTATGCTGCTTCTTTAACCTTTTTTACATCGTCAAGACGGATTAATCCTGTCGTTGTCGCCTTCACAAATTTTTTGATGTTATGCGCTGTGCAAACCAGTGAAAACTCTGCTGCCACTTTCTCTTTTCCGCGAAGGCTGAATACTCGAAATCCCGAATTTTTGATCTGCCCAAACGGTGGCTCTGCAATAACTTTACGACGTTCGTAAACTGATTTGGCTTCGGTGCTTTCCATTTTCTTATTCATAGCCTGCCGTGCAGATTCAAACCGGTCGGTGCGAATAACCCGGCCAGGCTCTTTTTTTGAACCACTGCATCTCGAACGATATGGACACTCTCTGCACACCTCTTTGCTGGCTCGGTAGCTCTTTCTTTTAGCTTTGCTCAAGGGGTTCGCGATCAGCCTCTCATTGGCCGGACAAACAAACACATCGGCTTCAGCATCATAGGCAAAATCAGCTTTGACAAATTTCCGATCCGAGTTTTCAAGTGCTTCTTCCGCTGGTTTTTCACCTCTATCCGTTGCGATATAGCTATCGATGTTTCGCTGTTCCAGCGCATGCAGATTGGGTCCGGAAAAATAACCATTGTCCATGCTCATTTTATCCACCGTCGCGCCACCAGTTGTTTCGGACAGGACATTCAATGCAGGCTCCACTTCCTGGATATCATTAGCTTGCTGGCTAATGTGCTGACCAATGATAATCTGATGATCCCCGTCTACGCTGATCTGGGCATTGTAACTGTATTCGCAATACCCTTTTTTGCTCATGATTCGCGCATCATGGTCGGCAAAACTGATCTGCTTTTTGTCGTCAATCGGCTCATCAGGATTCAGAGCTTTTTCCCGTTTTTCCAGTGCTTCTTTTGCCGCTTTTATCTTTTTCAGGCGCTCCTGTTTGAACTGTAAGTCCTCGGGAATGCTGTAACCATTGGCCTCTTTGTAAGTGTCGTCTTCCTGTTGGTCGGACAGGCTGGCTTTTTTAATCAGTTCATCAATTTCGGCACTGAGTTCAGCTTCTCTGCTTTTGAGCCTGCCGTAGCTCATTGCCTTATGCTTTGAGCTGCTGGCTTTGAACTTTGATCCATCCAGGCTGATATGGCCCAGCGACGCCATGCGCAACTCCATTGCCAGCTTAACGGACAGCTATGTTGCGTTTAAGGGTTGAAGTGAAGAAATTCTAAAATTTTGTTGCCCAGTCGATCAGATGTTAGAGCATTGATGCCAGTTAA
>NZ_JBLYZG010000071.1:0-23549 GCF_049310245.1 Endozoicomonas sp. ALB115
CACGAGCTGTAGTCTCTTTGCGTTTTCAGAAATTATGAATACACCGGTTTTCAGGTTCGGCCTTCTGACGTGTATTCGTCGGGAGCCACTGATACCATAGAGAAAGTATGCATGATGGTTGACTCAGTGGCGTTTATGCAGCTATTTATTGACTGGATGTGCGATACAGTAACCGCGATCAATGCTCGTAAAGTCGGCCCTCCACCTGAAAAAAACGACAATGTTGTTGCCATTGACGGTAAGGCACTTCGTGGGTCACGCCCTGCCAAGGGTAAGAAAATGGTTCACATAGTCAGTGCCTACTGCTCCGAGCTAAATCTCATACTGGGTATAACATCGGTTGATAAAAAATCTAATGAGATTACCGCCATTCCGGAGATTCTGGATATGCTGGTACTGGAAGGCGCTCTGATCACCATGGACGCCATGGGCTGCCAAGTCGCCATATGCAAAAAGATTGTTGAAAAAAAAGCAGATTACCTGATCTGTGTAAAGAACAACCAGCCAACTCTGCACAATCGTATTGATACAGTTTTTGAACAGTATATTGAGGAAAATCCTACAGACCCGGATCCAGATGATGAGGAAAATCCGTTTTTCGCAGAAACAATAGAGAAGAGTCGCAATCGTCAAGAGCACAGGCGCAGCTGGGTATTTAACAATATCAAAAGTCTCGTTGATCCCGGAAATGAATGGCCTGGCCTGGAACACTGCGCGATTATTCAGCGTGATAGACTCATTGACTCCAGGCAATCAACAGAGCTGAATTTCTATATTACCTCCCGGGAAATGACAGCCAAAAGCGTACTGGCAGCGGCTCGGAACCATTGGAGTACAGAGAATAAGCAACATTGGGAATTGGATGTCAGTTTCAGCGAAGACGCCTCTAAAATTCACGAACGAACAGCCACAAAAAATATTGCTACGTTAAGACGATGCTGCTACAACGCCCATAAACAGAGCACCCATTTTGAAAAAGAGAGCATGCGCCGTCGTGCTGAGCTGGCAGGGCTTGATGAAGATTACCGAACAGAGTTAATACTTGAACAGTTTTCCCCTGGATAACAGAAAATAAATCCACCATTTCAATTGGTGACTTAGAGGACAAACTCATAGTCCAGGTTTGTAACACCTCTGGAGAAGTTTGGCGTGCCTGATTCTTTACTTTTTTATCACCAGATATTGAAAATACTGAAAGGCATAGTAATAAATTGAATATAAGAAATTTCTGCCCAAAGGAACAAGTTTAATTAGCGTTAAATAATAGTACTTTAGTACGCCTGAAGCTTTCGCCCTGATTAGTGAACTAACCACTCTGATAGAGAATGAGAACAAAAAACCAATCAAGAAAATATCAGATTCAAGCAACATAAAAGAGCTGCAAGGAGAATGGAATTCTATTAAGCATTATGATGCTGGCAATATAACTGGTTCTTATTCTGAATTTAAAGATCAAGTATCTGAATCCCCACTCTTGTTGACTATTGATGGAGATAAAGTACAAATCAAAGCTAAAGATAAAAAAACAATAATGGATCATATCAGAAATATGAAATATGGATTGGTTGATTACATTGACGGAAAGTATGCCCCTGACCTTTTTTATACCGATACCAAAAATGACACCACTTGTTATATTGATCAAGCGTACAATTTCCCTCTTACTCGTTGGCTAATTGTAGAAGCTAATCACCCGAATGAATTGTATGGTAGCGGAGGGGGGAGTATTTATAAATTCTACATGCATCAAGATATAACTTTATATTCTTTAAAGAATAACTGCATGGATGGCTACGTTGTAATTTATACAGAAAAACCGCATGAAAAAGGTAAGATTTATTTGGCACAGCTTACAGAGCCTCTGGAAAGCAATCTTGAGAGTAACGAAGAGCACTCGGAAATTCTGTTAAGAATACCCACCTCAGCTTTTGAGATGACAAAAAAATAGTTCTGAACATAATGCAAGCTGATAAGACAAATGTTTCTCAGCTTGCTTTTTATTAAACACGTAAGATTTTAATGAAGGAAGTTTTATCATGAAGATACTAGGATTTTTTCAACAGGTACTTTTTGAAAAAAAACTAATAAAAAAGCACAAGAAAATCTTAGCTTTACAAGATGCAAGCTACCGTAGATTTAAGCTGTGCCTGAAAGAGAGGGACTGGTGTGGATGTGCGGCAGACATTAGGTTTATTCTTGAAGGTATTGTATCCATAGAGAGTTCTATGGCTGTAGAAAACCCACTCGGCACGAGTAGTCAGTTAAATAGCTTCTCAGATGAAGCTTATAGTACATCAAGTGCCATAATTGATGATATTTCAGCATCTCTTAAAAAAGAGGAAGCGCTGCGGCTTGAGTTCTCTAGACAAATAATGAATGAAACAAGCGGATGGAAAGACCGGATGGTTCACAGGTTAACAATGTTTGATCCAGAATTAAAAGCATTACTAACTATAAAATAAAGTCAGAGCCGTAATCCACAAAGATAAAGCTTGGTCATGCACTTATACTTTACAGAGAAGTAGTATGTTGAAAAAAACAGTATTCGCCGCTCTAATGATGTCATCCGTTGCATTTGCAAACGAACCACCATCTTTCCGTAGCCTCGAACTAGGCACCAATCACGATAAAGTAGTCATCACCCCCGGAGCAGAAAGTCATCTTGACGGTGTGTTTACTAAGTTCTATCTACCGTCACCAGACATCAAGACAGCACAGTATGCTCAAGGGTTCGACACTGCTGACATGCTGAGTGGCAATCATGGCTTTGTAGATGAATCCATCGTCTCTTACACAGTAGACCGTAAGCAGAACATTAGTTCTCTGGAAGGGCTTTCGTATGCTTGGGCTGATTACAACTTCTGTGATGAAAAACTGACCAGCTTCACTATCTCTTACAGCGTAAAACGTGGGAATTGGTTGAAAAAATCCGAACAGGAGGTCACTGCTAACAGGCTGGCAGAAAAATTCCGCAACCAATATCTTGACCAAGGCTACAAAGCAACATCCAGAGGCCGGTTAGAAAGCTCTGATGGACGTTACGTCGTTTCAGCAAAAATCTCTGAGAACAACGATAGTTGGTCTGAACTTACATTCAAACTTGTGGATACTTCGTACAACGAAACTCTTCGTGAGCGTCAGGCTCAACTGGATAAACTTGCAACAGAACACGGTGATACCCTGAGAGCAAAGCTGGAAGCTGATGAAAAGCAATACGGTATGTGATCGCTCTTAGGGTAGACATTAAGCGTTCAACTCCCCTCTTCGGGAAGTTAAAGATGGAACCACGAAGGACACGAAGAGCACAAAGAAGAGATTTTCTTTTCCTTCGTGCTCTTTGTGTCCTTCGTGGTTCCATTCAAAAGCCATTGAAAATGGAGGGGTAAGCTTAATGTCTACCCTAAGTGTGATCGCTTGCAACAGGTTATGATATGACAAAGCCTCTGTCCGAGGCTTATGTCGCATATGTTAGAAATCAGGGTTCCACAGGCTGTTTTTCTTGCTGTAAAGCTGTCTTAGAGGGAGTGGTAGCGTGAGGGAATCTTTCATTTAGTCTCTGCTTCGCCCTTAGATTTCCTATGTGAATGATAAAGTTCACGTTGGAAGCGAACACAATATAAACAACAAACAGCTGTGCATATGTTAGGGATAAAACACAAAACAGCCCTGCTCCCCGAATAAACTCAGGATGAGCTTTGTACAGCCAACTTTTAGTCAGCAACGGTACAGCAGCAGCCCCCACCACTAACAAGCCAGCTACAGCAGCAGATACCGCTACAGCTCCAACAATGAGTTTTAAGCGTTCCTCATCTTCATCAGAGAAGATTGCTTCGACCTTGGACGGCTGCATGATCCGAATAATTGCATTCGGGTACAGATAGGCAATCCAGATACCCATGATCGTAAAGACCATTGCCGATGTGTTTTGCAGTATGGACAGCAACGGCTCCATGTCTGCATAGGTTAAGTCATTTCGATAACTGAAACTGAGTACTACAACTAATGCAAACACCAAGACGTGCCATACAGCTGTTTTTGTATGACTCTTCTTAGATTTCATTATATCTCCGCTACCATTTCTTCTCTGTTGTGTTCATTGACCTCACTTTCATTCGCCGCTTCATTACGCTGGCGAACAGCACCACCTGAAAACGGTGCAAGCAGTCGATCACGGGTCAGATGCAACGCATTGAATAACCGCTGAGTGGTGTAATGACCAGTGTCATCAATTCCCTGCCGTAAATCAGGAACAGGCAGAACGCTTTTCACAACGAACTCATTCAGCCAGTAAGTTCCACCTGCACTTTCTTTCCTGAAACCGATGTTTGCCCAGCCATGAGCACCATCGCCATACCGTTCATGGTACGTGTCCAGCATTTCCTGAAGTTCATCCGCAGTGGGGTGAGCATCAATCACAAGCTCAATACGACGGGTGTCACGGGTTACTTGATTAGATATAAACGGAAGATTCTGGCAGAGCCGTTGCCATAGAGCACGTTCTTGAACTTCTTCAGCACTGATAACATCCCTATGAACAAATTGTGTTATCTCAGAAGCAATGCTTTCAAGGTCAGCCTGATCAGTAAGTTTAGTGAATTGCTTGCTTTCTATACGGAACCAGAGGTGTTCATTGCCTCCAGCAGCCGGAGCAAAAAACACAGTGGTGTAGGTGTGTCCAGCTGTGTTTTCACGCTCTTCAATGGTTTTCTGACGGATGTCACTGTGAAGGTTGATGTAGTCCTTCAGGTACTTGTTCATCAGGTCTGTGTCCGTGACAGAGCTTTTGAACTTGATAGACGCAAAAATGTTTAGTCTAGGAATAAACCAGTAATATGCAGGTTCTCCCCATATAACCTGAGCGCCATCCTCAACAGCATCATTTGCATCGTAAAGGCGAGTGTCACTAAGGTCAGAGTCTGAACGGATACCATACACTCCGTTGCCGTTTCCGACAGCTCTCCAGAGGATGATCATATAATCACCAGTCTCAGGATTGTGCTGAACAGACTTCAGGTAGACTTTTTTGCGGTTCTGATAACCGGGAGTTTCATCATCCCAAGGTAAGGTATCAGCAAGAGATGTCCGTGTGCCGTGCCATGCGTGGAGGTTATCGAGCATTTCAGTCATATCAAGGGATTCACCTTCCTCTGAACCACGCTTGAAAAAACCCAACCTCTCGTACTTGAAAAAAGTGACCAATCCCTCTGCCATAACACAACACTCACGAGTAATAATATTTCTCGATCAAGTATGCTCTTTTTGATTCATAAAATGAATGGGTAATGCTTTTTTCTTATATGAGAATCAGCATGGAAATAATCACCTGACTATGTTGTAGCCAAACTGTGTCTGCTGGATGGTCCATGCACCATCTAACAGAGAAATATCAATGAAACTCAAAGTTGTTTTCGCCTCCCTCCTTCTGGCTGCTAACGCTCACTCTGCACAGTTTTTGTTAGGCGAAGAAAACCCCATCACAGGTAAGCCTGTCATCATTAACCTCGAAACCAGTGACGTACAAAAAGAAAGACCTGACCCTGAATTTTCTTCGAGGAGAATAGCAGGGCTATTTGACGAAGAAGCAGGAATTTTTAGACCAATTTATCGCAACCGCAGTAGGACAGTCTTAAGTCCGACAGGCTCCTAGTGCATCTAAGCCCTGATACCCATACACAAACACCTCGTTCCCACGGACCTCCGTGGGAATGCATACCGAACCTCTCCGAAAATATAGCCCCCCCATTAAACTCTCATGATTCCGGGCAGAAGTTGATACCCAAAAATGCAGCTTCTCCGTAGTGGCTCTGTCGATATTTAATCCCGGGATGTTGCGATTGTTGCTATTTTTCCTGAACAGCCTGAGTCACCTTGGGGGGTTACATTATGCAACCTGCAGCAGGGTTAAAGACCAGTACCGATGTCGATACAGCGGGCAATGAAATCAAGCCTGAAGTCGTCCGTGATATGGCTCGCTTTGATCACCGGTGGGTTCGCGTCCCCCAGGAAGTGTTCGCCAAAATCGCCAGCTATTTATCAATCAGCGATATCAATAATTTTGGGCAGGCATCGCCGCCAACAAGCGATCGTCTGCGGTCATGCGGCCTGGCGGAGGTCCATTACTTCCTCTCCCTGACCAGGCAGGGGCAGTCTTCGTGTCGGGCAATCATTCAGTCCAGTCAGCAACTCCTTGAGCACCTCAGGACGTTGTCCATATTTTCTGTTCGACACTTCCCTGCGCAACTGGGCCCGGCTTTTTACTCATTTTATGCCAGTCATTTGCGCCAGCAGATTCTTGACGGGGCTGCACTGACCCTTATACCCAGTGGCAGCAGAAATCTTAATCGCTCTACCCGTCATCTGTGTGATCATATTCCCATCCTCATCGAGAGGAAGTCGGAGAATTACAGTGATATTCTGGCTCTGAATCATGGTCACTGGGTCAGTAAAGCTGAAATCAAACACGATTATTCTGCCTGTTTTCGTCATCAGCATGCCGACCATATTTTATTTGTCCCGCAATCGGTAAGCAGTGGGAGGGCGAAACTTTTTTCCCGCAACTACAGTGGCAAAGAGCATTTACTGTCTGTTTATGAATGCAGGAATGGTGAGTGGGTTGAGCAACAGCAACTGACAACGGGTGACGTTTTTCCTCAACATAATGACAAGCATATTAGTAAGATATACCTGTCACCTGATGCCAGGTCACTGGTCTGTATTAACCTGGAGCAAGCTGGCGCTATTCTTGGTCGGGGGACTGATGGCCAGTGGGTCAATAAAGGCAACATTAGTACAAATTACAATCATACTTTGCTGTTCAGTGCCGACAGCAAAAATCTTGTGCTTTATCATAGATCACGCATTACGGTAATGGGCCAGGCAGACGATGAATCCTGGTCACGAACGGCTGATATTATTGTTGAAGATCGTGCTGATGACCTGGAACTCACACCCAATGACGATAAAATGAGCGAATATGAGCTTAATCTGGAAGTGGTATTCAGCCCGGATAACCGCCATTTTGCTACATGGATTAGCGGTGATTTTGATGCGGATGCTGTCAGGCGAGATTATTTCTTTGTCGCCATTTTTGCCCTCGGTCCTGAAGGGCAGTGGTGTGAAAAAAAGAGAATGATTAAAACCTGCAACCCACCAAGATATTACTACCATCTTAAACCCAATTTCAGCCCCGATGGTCGGTTTCTGATCATCACCACTCAAGTTAGTTTGGATATCTGGGAATTAAATACTGACGACCAATGGCTGCCCGCTGTTCAGGAGAAGTACCAATGCGGTCGTGGTACGATTCATTTTTCTGCGGACCCCTGTGAATTCATCAGAAAGAGGTTGCGGTGCGTAACAATCTGGCGCAAGGCGGCGTCCGGCATGTGGGGTCGGGCACAAACATTCCCGGCTAAGTTCCTGACAAAAGTCAGTCCCAACGGTGAAACCATTGTGTGTAACGATCCAGCAGGCCATACGGATATCTATCAACGTAAACCTGTTGGTGAACTTTGCGCTAAACCCGCCGGTGAGTGGGTCAGGCAACGCATCGAATTTTCCGTCGAACAAGTAGGTTTCAATCAAGAAGGCTACCTGCTGGCTGTGGTTCCTGAAACGGATTCGCACAGCCTGATTCTGTTCGGGTTGACGGCAGACGGGAGTTGGCTTGAAAGGAGCCGTTTGCAAACAGAAAACAGTATTTGGAAATTTTGCTTCAGCCCGTGCAGCCGCACACTTCTGGTCACCAGTTTGCTCCCTGCCGGTGATCTTTTAGTGCCAAAGTTTGTTTCCTTCTGGCAGATCAGGGATCATCAGCCGGAGAATGCCTGTTAGGGATTATCCCGTTGGCTGGTGCGGTATAAGTAGTTAACCAAATGAAATCATATATTTCTGACTAAGTTGTCAGTCACTCCCGGCAACTGCTCCTGCGTTGCTCTAGCTCCTGCATCCATGCAGTCGTGCGGCGTTGCAACTCCGGTCACATAGCTACGGCTATGCTCCCTACGTTGCGCCTTGCATAGCAACTGCCCACTTAGCCAGAAATATACGATTCCATTTGGCCAACTACTTAGCCCGGTCAAGGGTTCTCCACACCGGCCAGCTATGCCCTGAATCAACGTGTCTGAACAACCTCCTGATTAACCGCTTAGTGCATCTAAGCACTGATCCCCATACACAAACACCTCGTTCCCACGGACCTCCGTGGGAATGCATACCGAACCTCTTCGAAAATATAGCCCCCACATTAAACTCTCATGATTCCGGGCAGAAGTTGATACCCACAAATGCAGCTTCTCCGTAGTGGCTCTGTCGATATTTAATCCCGGGATGTTGCGATTGTTGCTATGTTTCTTGAACAGCCTGAATCACCTTGGGGGGTTAACATTATGCAACCTGCAGCAGGGTTAAAGACCAGTACCGATGTCGATACAGCAGGCAATGAAATCAAGCCTGAAGTAGTCCGTGACATGGCTCGCTTTGATCACCGGTGGGTTCGCGTTCCCGAGGAAGTGCTCGCCAAAATCGCCAGCTATTTATCAATCAGCGATATCAATAATTTCTGGCAAGCATCGCCGACAACGGGCGATCGTCTGCGGTCATGCGGCCTGGCGGAGGTCCATTACTTCCTCTCCCTGACCAGGCAAAGGCAGTCTTCGTGCCGGGCAATCATTCAGTCCAGTCAGCAACTCCTTGAGCACCTCAGGACGTTGTCCATATTTTCTGTTCGACACTTCCCTGCGCAACTGGGCCCGGCTTTTTACTCATTTTATGCCAACCATTTGCGCCAGCAGATTCTTAATGGGACTGCACTGACCCTTATACCCAGTGGCAGCACAAATTTTGATCCCTATTCGCATAAACTATTGGGTAATCATATTCCCACCCTCATCAAGAGGAAGGCGGATAATTACAGTGATATTCTGGCTCTGGATCATGGACACCTGGTCAGGAAAGCTGAAATCAAACACGATAATTTTGCCTGGTTTGGTCATCAGCATGCCGACCATATTTTATTTGTCCCGCAATCGGTAACCGGTACGTGGTCGGAACTTTATCGCTACTACTACTTGAGCGGCGAAGAGCATTTACTGTCTGTTTATGAATGCAGGAATGGTGAGTGGGTTGAGCAACAAAAACTAACAACGGGTGACGTTTATCCTCAACATAATGACAAGCATATGAGTAAGATATACCTGTCACCGGATGCCAGGTCACTGGTCTGTTTTAACTTGGAGTACACGGGTGCTATTCTCGGTCGTGGGGCTGATGGCCAGTGGGTCAATAGAGGCAGCATTGATACACCTTATAATCGTAATTTGCTGTTCAGTCCCGACAGCAAACATCTTGTGCTTTATGATGAAGCATACTTTACGATAATGAGCCAGTCAGACGATGAATCCTGGTCACAAACGGGAAATATTACGGTTGAAGATCATGCTGAAGACCTGAAACTCACATCTAACGCGGAGGAAATGAACCTGTGTGAGTTTCCTCTGAAAGTGTTATTCAGCCCGGACAACCGCCATTTTGTCATATATTTTGACGATCATTATTATGACGATGCTATTGAACGAGATTATTTCTTTGCCATCATTGTGGCCCTTGATCCACAAGGGCAGTGGCGTGAAAAAAAGAGAATTATTAAAACCTGCAAGCAGCGAATTGATTGTTACTATCTTAAACCCAATTTCAGCCCCGATGGTCGGCTTCTGATCTTCAACTCTGAATATAGTTTGGATATCTGGGAATTAAAGACTGACGACCAATGGCTGCCCGCTGTTCAGGAGAAGGACCAATACGGCGGTGGTACGATTCATTTTTCTGCGGACCCCTGTGAATTCATCAGACAATGGGAGTGGGCGAGGGTAACAATCTGGCGCAAGGCGGCGTCCGGAATATGGGGCCAGGCAGAGACATTCCCGGCTGAGTCCGTGACAAAAATCAGTCCCAACGGTGAAACCATTGTGTTTAACGATCATGCGGGCCATACGGATATCTATCAGCGTAAACCTGCTGGTGAACTTTGCGCTGAACCCGCCGGTGAGTGGGTCAGGCAACGCATCGAATTTTCCGTCGAACAAGTAGGTTTCAATCAAGAAGGCTACCTGCTGGCTGTGGTTCCTAAAACGGATTCGCAAAGCCTGATTCTGTTCGGGTTGACGGCAGACGGGAGTTGGCTGGAAAGGAGCCGTTTGCAAACAGAAGACAGGATTTGGAAATTTTGCTTCAGCCCGAGCAGCGGCACCATTCAGGTCAACAGTTTTCAAGTCACCGGTTTGGTTGTTTCCTTCTGGCAGATCATGCCCGATAATGCTCAGCTCAAGGCCATAAACCGCTTCAATGGCCACCACCGAGCTCAACAGCCAGCACCGCAGCGACCTGATAAAGGCCCCGAATCAGCAGTGTCAACCCAAACTGGCCATGATTATTTCCCAGGTTATCCTGGCCATTACTGGTGAAATCCTCTGGGTATTGGTATTGGCGATAATTAATTTTCTGATCTGGGTAGACTTCCGCTGGATAACACCTTTTTTCATTGATACTGCGGGCAAAACAATCAGAATTCAGATTCTGCCGGGCAGTCCATAATGTGGTTTCTGCCGTGGTTTTTTCCAGCCATTGCTGGAAGATTTCCGGCGATTCAAAATATTCTGCGGTTTTCACCGACCTGCCAACCAGGCCGGATAAAAAAGCCCCGACGGCCTGATCAATAAAAGCACCGAGTTTTGCCCGGCCTTTGGCATCCTTATAGTGATAATCCGAGTCATCCCGATGCATTCTGGCGTAATGGAGCACCGCTGCCACCATATTTTCACAAAAAGCGTTCATGAATGCCGCACGCTGATCAAAGCCTGGTGGCATAAAAGCAGTAGTATCAGCGGCATCAAAATAGCTGGTGATTCCGGGGTAAAATTCCATATCGCCAATATCCCTTAAACCAGAGTACCCCCAATCCGATTCATCAGTAGCCTTGCTGTCCCAGGCCGTTAATGCTCCTGGAAATGCCCGGGCATGGTTAAACATAAAACAGAGAAACAGCTCTCGGCGCTTATCTTGAAACGAATGGTACGCCCGGATCGTGGAAGTGTGCACAGCGCCCAGGCTGCTCCACACCCCCAAGTCATAACTGGCGTTAATCAAGCCCTGCTCTGCGCGGGTGCTGTTACCGTCAGGGTCTTTCTGATGAGCCAGTGTGCTGTAATCCTGATTGCGTGTAGTAAATTGATACATCAGATAAAAACACCGGCTGTCCACCACCACCGTTTCCAGCCTTGAACGAAAGCTGGCAAAAATTTCTTCAGGCATCAGATCAACCGGTACCAGTTCCAACCCGACAGGCCTCGGTACTTCACTTTTCAGCAATCCCCCAAGCCGACGGTGGTTCCAGACAAAACGGTGCACTGCCTCTTCACGGAAAAAATCTTTCAATGGCTCCCCGCAGCGCAGAAACTTCATGCGGGATATCTTCGTACGGGTGTTCATCATTAATGCCCGCCCCCCATAAACAGTACAATTCCCGGATAACGGCTCCGTCCATACTGGCAACTGCGCCTGGTGCAGTCTCTGTGTCTGCTGGCAACAGTGCTGCTCAATGGTTTTCTGTAGCGCATGCCCCATAGCAAGGTTGCGCAGGGTAAACGGAGCACTGCTTAATAAGGCTTTCTGCAAAAATATACTGCTGGAAAACTTGAGTTCATCAAAAGGTCGCGGCTCCAGTGGTTCCAGCAAAATGTATCGATGCATTATCGGCTTGCCCCGTTGTCGGCAGGACAATGGCATACAGGTATCCCCCCTGGCTACCATTGCCTGGCGAATGTCCTGTGGGAGATATTGAGGGGCAACGGCCAGCAATAAATCATAAGGTAGCTGGTGGCGAAGGGGTTCAGGCACATGCTTTATGGTTTTTAAATTTGGCGCGGCAGCCTCAAGGGCCAAACAACAGACATCCATGGTTCTTAACGGAGCTGGAATTTTTTTCAGGGAGTATAAGCCACTGCAGGCCGCCAGGAACAGAAGATCGGGATGATCCTGAATTTTTTTTTCTGGCACAGAGCAGTTCAAGGGGGAGATTCTCAGTATGCGACGGTACAAGTCCACAGTTCGAAACGACTCAGGAAAAGCCCGATCTGAATCACCTGCCCTTATTGCCCGCTCGACCCATTCAGGATGAGCACGCATCAGGGATGGGGGGCACCCGGAAATAGAGCCAGGCCATTTATCCAGGTATCGCCGGCAAAAATCTTCTGTTTTTGCCGAATCAGGCAATTGCTTCAGGAGCGAAGAACTCCATTGCCGGTGAAAAACCTCATTGGCCAGCTCCGGGTGCTCCAGGAATATCTGGCGAGGGATAAAATCAAACTGATTCAACAGGTCAGTTTGCCTGATAGCCTTAACGCAGCGCTGATACGTACGTAAAGACTGCGGCATATCCTCCAAATCAGTAATTCCCAATTGATCAATCAGCTGATCTGCTACCGATTCTGAAATAGAGTTGCAGAGAAAGTTTAATTTCTGTACCGCCATGGAACATAATTCGGGGTAAAACGTCGCACAAGGATTCACAAACTCAATTAACTTGGGTTTTTTTTTGATCGCCTCCAGGCACAGGGGATAATTTTGATGCTCGGGGGGCACATACTTCAGGGTATCCGGACAAGTCGCCACCAGATCAGGAAACTGAACTGACCGGACATAATCAGAGGCGATATTGACTGGCAGAGCACCGATCCGAAGGCAAAATTTATTAAATGAACGGGTTTTCAACCGGGCCGGGAGATTTTGATAAAACCACTCCAGCCCGACATTTTTTTTCAGGCACTCCCGGGCAAGGGCTTCAGTGATTGCAGCCGGAGGCAAATCCTGGAGATACAATTCATAGTCTTTGACCAGGTCAGCCGTCAGCACACTCTTAAGAACCTCTACCCGGGTATGTTGAAGCACCCAGGCTCTACTCAGCCAACTGGAAAATTTTATCCTTTGGTTAAACTCTTCTTTACTGGTTATTTCCTCTGGCAGCTGTAAATAACAGGCAAGCAACTGGCGTTGATGGCCAGATACAGGACGGGCAGGACCATCAATAAAGGGGTCAGCAGAAGGTTGAATAGCAACAGAGCGAGGTAGCCCGGGTTGTTTTGCCTCTGTTGATTTCAGTAACCCCGCAGTGGATGAAAATGCCTTCTGTATTACTCCCGCTCCAACTTCGGCTGAAGCGACATTGGTAAAGGCAGAAGACGTGATGAACCAGTGACTGTCACTATCATCAGATGAACTGGACACCGCTGTTTGCGTATCTTTTTTTTGTTTCTTCGCTGGTAAAGCATTTCTGCAGCAATCAACCGTATTCATAGTTCGACGCTTTTAATAGACTTATTTTTTATCCACCTGGATGCTGTAAATGTAAACTTTTATTCGATCTGACTATTACGATGCAAAGAAGTTCCTGATTAACATTGTTGAATGTTTGAATGGCGCAAATTACACAGTAACTCTTTCATAAGCTGCTATCTTTGATCCATTAACGTTGTTTAATCGGTCAATAATAACAATGCCTTCAACACTGGCGCAGGTTTACACTCGGGCAAATCAGGGCATACGTGCACCTGCGGTTTCGGTAGAAGTCCATCTTTCTCAGGGCCTGCCCGGTTTGAATATTGTCGGCCTGCCGGAAGCGGCGGTTCGCGAGAGTAAAGACCGGGTGCGCAGTGCACTTATTAATAGTGGCTTTGAATTTCCCGATGGTCGCATCACGGTGAATTTAGCCCCGGCCGACCTCCCGAAAGAAGGCGGTCGCTTTGATCTGCCCATTGCCCTGGGCATTCTGGTGGCTTCGGGACAACTGCCGGGTGAGGCTCTTGAAGATAGGGAATTTCTTGGTGAGCTGGCGCTTTCTGGTCATCTTCGCCCTGTCCGGGCGGTGCTTCCTGCTTCATTAGCCTGCAAAGACATCAACAGGTCATTGATTCTTCCTGAGCAGAATGCCTCTGTTGCCGCCATGGTCAGCAGCGTCACGATTATTGGCACCCGCAGTCTCCCGGAGGTTTGCGCTTTCCTGCTGGAAAAGACGCCGATTGAACCGGCAAAACCCGACCGAAACAGTTTTACAACAAACTATCCAGACCTGGCGGATGTCCGGGGTCAGGAGCAAGCCAAAAGAGCGTTACTGATTGCCGCTACCGGCTCGCATCACCTGCTTCTCTTTGGTCCACCCGGTACCGGGAAAACCATGCTGGCCAGTCGTCTGCCCGGATTGCTGCCACCACTGACAGAGAGCGAAGCCCTTGATGTGGCCGCAATTCATTCACTCACATCCAGCTCCATGGATACCCTCTGGCAGCGCCCTTTTCGCACACCGCACCACTCCTCTTCATCGGTTTCCCTGGTGGGCGGTGGCAGCATACCGCAACCGGGGGAGATCTCTTTTGCCCATCACGGTGTTCTGTTTCTGGATGAAATGCCGGAGTTTGCCCGCGCGGCCCTGGAAATACTCAGAGAGCCCCTGGAAAATGGTGAGGTAGTCATCACCAGGGCCAAAGGTCAGGAGCGTTTTCCGGCCCGATTCCAGCTGGTTGGTGCCATGAACCCCTGCCCCTGTGGTTACCTGGGTGACAGTCAGCGAACCTGCCGGTGTTCACCGGACCAGATCAGACGCTACCGGAACAAATTATCCGGGCCATTACTGGATCGTATTGACCTTCAGATTGAGGTGCCATCCCAGACTATCCAAACCATGATGGAGCCTGCTGTTCAGAACAACGATGAAACCGGTTCAGAACAGATGAGAGAGCTGGTGATCAACGCCCGGAAGAGACAGCAGGTCAGACAGGGAAAAATCAACTGCCAACTGTCGTCCAGGGAGCTGTTTGAAGTCTGTGCGCTGGGTGAAAAGGAGAAAGAGCTGATCACCAGGGCATCCGCGCAACTGCAAATATCAACCCGAGGGCTGCATCGGATTTTACGAGTGGCCAGAACCATTGCCGACCTTGCTGGCAGTGCCTCGGTGCAAAGCCCACATCTGGGCGAAGCCCTGCAATATCGGCAGTTGGATCGTCAGTCACTGGAATAGTTTTCATTTTCTGCTGAAATTACCCAACCTTATAAGCGGTAAACCTCTTGCCAATTTAAGGGATTCCCTACGGGATCCTCGCCAAGACTATTAATGTAATGCTTTGCCAAGAGTTGATAACTGTATGTTTGCTTATTACAGAGAACAGGATCATCAACCTCTCCCAAATCAATACAACACTCTTTAGATATCCCTTCCCGGGATATCTCAGCCGGTAGTTCGGGTATCTCATTGAACGGAACAATATTTGATTCAAGAATCCCTACAAACTCCGGCTTACTCTCCTCCGCAGAAGCCTGTCGGCCGACATCGGCCCTTTCCCGGATCATATTCGCCACCAAGCCCTCAATAACTGCATTGGTCATCTGCAGGCGGTCATTATCCATAGCGTTACCGGGCATGCACTCTGAGACAAGTTGAGCAATATGCCGGTCACGTAGCTGAGGCTCATTGCGAAGATCTATACGAAGCGGTGCCTGGCCAGGAACCACCAGGTCAAATATTTCTGGCTGACGCACACAGCACGGACAGAAAATCCTTTTTATACGCCGCATAAAACCCGAGCCTCTTTCCTCAGAACGCCCTTGAACTGAGTCCTCACGAGACCTGTCCTGTGTAGGCCAAAGGTCATAACTTGCGGATCTTGCCTCCACGGAAATCACTCCTCTTAACTGCCAGGAGCCTGTCGGACTTAAGACTGTCCTACTGCGGTTGCGATAAATTGGTCTAAAAATTCCTACTTCTTCGTCAAATAGCCCCGCTATTCTCCTCAGAAGCAGAAATTTTTATCCTCAATTTCTCGCAATCCTCGCTACGGACGCTTAAGTCCGACAGGCTCCTAGACATAAGTTATGTTATTTAGCCGCCCATTAGACTCCACAAACCGGTAATTTATCCTTCCTGCCAATAAAAAAAACCGTGCCCACGATAAACGTGGGCACGGCTGCAAAGACAATCATTTACTGCTCTTTTATCGAGCTTAACTATCAGGCCAGGGCCAGTTCGCCGGTTTCCGGAGCCTGACCACTTTTCATCAGCTCGTTCATCTCGGTCTTGATCTGATCAGAACGTGGACCAAAGATGGCCTGCATATTCTGGCCTACCACCAGCACAGCGGTGGCACCCAGAGCCTTGATGGCTTCAACATCCACATTCTCTGGCTTATCCACAGTGACACGCAGACGGGTGATGCAGGCGTCAATGCTCTTGATATTGCGCTGACCACCAAAAGCGATGAACAATTTTCTGGCCAGCTCACTGCCAGCTTCAGCAGTATTCCCGGTTTCTGCTTCCTGTTCACGACCCGGTGTACGCAGGTTGAACATCTTGATGACAAGCGTGAACACGGTGTAATACAGCGCCGCGTAAGCCAGGCCCCATACCAGAATCATGGCTGGTTTGGTACCAATGCTGAATGACAGGGCGTAGTCAATCAGACCGTGGGAGAACGAGCCGCCCATTCTGATTTCGAAGAAGTTGGTGATCACAAATGCGATACCTGCCAGCAGTGCGTGAATTCCGTACAGGATTGGCGCAACAAACAGGAAGGAGAATTCTATAGGCTCAGTAATACCGGTCAGGAAAGAGGTCAGAGCCGCAGACATCATAATACCGCCCACCGCTTTCTGGTTTTCGGTTTTCGCGCTGCGCCACATGGCAATCGCCGCCGCTGGCAGACCAAACATTTTGAACAGGAAGCCACCCGCCAGGAAGCCAGCAGTCGGGTCACCGGCAAAGAAACGTGGAATGTCACCATTCACCACAACGCCAGAAGCAGTGACAAACTCACCCATCTGAGACTGGAAAGGTACGTTCCAGATATGGTGCAGACCAAATGGAATCAGCAGACGCTCGATAAAGCCATAGACAAAGCCCATGGTCACAGGATTACCTTCAACGGCGTAATTACCAAAAGCATCAATGGCATTACCGATGGGTGGCCAGATAAAGCTCAGCGCCACACCCATCACGATAGCAGCAAAAGCGGTGATAATCGGCACAAAGCGCTTGCCCGCAAAAAAGCCCAGGTACTCAGGCAGCTGGATTTTATAGAAGCGGTTGAACATGACCGATGCCAGAATACCCACCAGGATGCCGCCAAACACACCGGTATCAATAGAAGCGATACCCATGATGGTTTTGGTTTCGATACCCAGAGTGTTGGCCATAACCCCCATGGTAGCGAGCAGAACCACATAGCCTACAATCGCTGCCAGAGAAGAAACACCATCGTTATCCGTCAGGCTGAGTACCACGCCGATAGCAAACAGCAGAGGCAGATTACCAAAAACAGCCCCCCCCGCCTGAGCCATGATATGGTTCAAGATTTCAGGAAAGATTGAAAAGTTTGCACTACCTACCCCCAGCAGGATACCGGCAGCGGGCAGAATTGCCACGGGCAGCATCAGCGAGCGCCCGATTTTTTGTAGAAGGGAGAATGCTTTTTGCACCTGTTTACCTTTAGTTGCCGTTTTTTAAAAAAAATATAAAAACGTTGCCAAGACAGCTCTGATCATCTGAATTTGGGCGCGAGATTTTGATACATTTGCTTACCTTATGAACTGACTTAGATCAAAAAACGATCGACTTTCTGTTATCTAAAGGCACTTTTTTATTATTCTTTTATAAAAAGTTGAGCTGATTCGAGCACCATACCGAAGTCGTTACCCAATTGGCTATTAGCAAGAAAGGTTGTCGCGAAAGTGACACAAGCCTTAAACCACAAAGGACACCAAGCTCACGAAGTCATCTTTTCAAAGACTTCGTGCTCTTCGCGTCCTTTGTGTTTTCAAAAAAGCACTCTACCTTTCGCGCCCTCCCCTGTGCAATCGCCAGGGGAGCTCCGACTCTTTTTTATCGCGGCTGGACGGGAAGAAGGTTGATTTCTACACGACGGTTTTTGGCACGACCTTCAGCGGTTTTATTGCTGCCAATAGGGTCTGAAGAGCCACGGCCATAGGCAACAATGCGGTCACCGCTGACCCCCTGAAAAGCAATATAGTTAGCAACACTGTCAGCCCGGTCCTGGGAGAGAGGTACGTTTATCTTATCCCCTCCGGTACTGTCGGTATAACCAACCACTTCGATCATGTTACGGTCGTACTCCCTGAACACTTTCGACACAGAACCCAGCACCGGATAGAAAGCCGATCTGATATCGGATTTGCTGGAGTCGAAAGTGATATTGGATGGCATAATCAGTTTCAGCTCATCACCCTGGCGGTATACCTGTACGCCGGTTCCCTCCAGCTCTGCTCTCAGTACTCTTTCCTGTCGATCCAGATAATGGCCATAACCGGCACCTGCCGCACCACCGATGATGGCACCTTTCAGTGCACCATCACCACCATCGGCGATAGCACCAATCGCAGCACCCGCCAGAACACCACCAAGGCCATACTTGGTTGACTTGCTGGCCTGCTGTTCACCGGTGTAGGGATTGGTTGTCTGACAGCCTGCCAGCAAAGACCCCATCAACAGGGTGGCAACGGCAAATAATCTTTTCAATGACATAATGGTTTTCCTAAGCAAATCAGCCGCGAATAATACTATTTTCACGAATTTCTTCACCTATTGTGGTATCAGGACCGTGTCCGGTGACCACAATGGCTTCTTCGTCCAGCGTATAGAGTCTTTGTTTGATCGATCGTTCAATGGCTTTGTAGTCTCCGCCCCACAAGTCTGTTCGCCCAATTGACCGGCGGAACAGCGTATCCCCGGCGATCAGAAGCTTTGGCTGTTCAAACCAGAAACACATGGAGCCGGGCGTATGCCCCGGAGTGTGCATGGCCACACCTTCACAGCACGGCAGTTCTTCATCATCTGTTAACCAGTAATCAGGATCTGGAACCGGGCTATAAGGAACACCGAACATACGGCATTGCATTTCAAGGTTGTCCCAGAGGAACTTATCCCCCTGATGGAGATAGATGGGCGCACCGGTCTGTTTTTTGATGTCGCCACTGGCCAGGAAATGATCCAGATGAGCATGGGTGTGGATAAGCGCGACAACCTGTAGATCCAGCTCCCGGAGCTTGGTCATAATAATGTCAGGATCGCCACCGGGATCTACGACAAATGCCTTACGGGTGACCGGATCACCAATAATTGTACAGTTACATTGCAGAGGCCCAACAGGGAAAGTCTGCCGGATAAAGGCTGGTTGGTTTGTCATTTGACCTTCACAGTAGTTTGCTATGTTCGGCCAGGATTCTAATATTATTTTTCTGTCGGGTCTTTCCTTATATGCAGTGGGCTACCATGGCCAGCAATAATCACGAACGGCTTATTTAGATCGCAGCATCTCACAACCTTGAAAAGGTTCGCCTCCCTGACTGAAGTCTCATTTTCTGCATCAGAGCCACACTGGCATTGACCAGGCCAGCAGGATCAACCCGCAGAAATGCTTTCTGCCCGGGATGGGGAAAGTTCCATTCCTGTATGTACTCATCCGCATCATCTGAATCCTCTTTGGAAAAGACCTCCGGGATCAGGGAATATTTATGATAGATCCATTTTTTTCGGGTCAGCCCGGGCCTTGGCTCAGCGATGGATAGTGAAAAGTGGATTTGTCTCAACACGTTACTACTCCTCAGTAATTCAGCAGGCGTCACTTTATGGAATCATTAGTGTTCAGCTGCACGGGCCTTTGAGGTAGGTAGTGTAGTCAAAAAAAAACTGGTCATAAGTACCAAAAGAATATTCCACCGCAAAAATAATTGAGCGAAAAATTATTCATTAAATTAATAAATGAAGTCAGTCAAACTGCCCCCATAAAGCCGACCAAATAACAGTCAATCTGACTAGGAGCCTGTCCGAGGAATAAAGCTATCTCTACCAATAGTGACTATGTAAATACCAAAACAAAATAATAACCCGTAAAAATCGTGTCTATTCTCAGAGTTCAATCCAGTAGACAGACCCCAAAAGCTATGCAGCCAGGTAACAAAAACACGGAAAAACAACCCATTATAAATGGCACTATGATTCTACTCATAGCCGGACTGTTCGGAGTTATCACCGGATGGCTTGACCTGAATGCACTCAATCAGGCCGGTGATGTGGTATCCGACCTGTTTATACGCATGCTGAAACTGATCAGCCTCCCCATTATCTTTTTTGCCCTGGTTTCCACTCTGTCCGGAATGGGCGAAGCGTCAGAGGTAAAACGCCTGGGTGGTCAGGTTCTGAAATACACGGTGATCACTACCCTGATTGCCGCTACTGTTGCCCTGGTCCTTTACTTATTCATTGCTCCGGCGGGAAAGGCTGATGCATTAGCCGGAGCCACCGAACCTTCAGGCCCCTCTGGCAGTTATTGGTCTTATCTGCTCGGCGTGATTCCTGCCAGTTTTATCGAGCCCTTTTACACTCATAATGTGATGGGCGTGTTGTTTCTGGCCCTTCTGCTCAGTGCTGCCATTATGGCTCTGGAAAAACGGCACAAGGCTGTTTTGCATGCCTTTTTTGACAGTATGTTTGCTGCCATCATGAAGATGACCGGCCTGATCCTGAAACTTATGCCTCTGGCGGTCTGGGCATTTGTTAACCAGTTTATCCACGATCTGCACAGTCAGAAGGTTCTCCAGGACCTTGTTCTTTATCTGCTGTGCGTGGTGCTGGCCAATATCGTACAGGCTGGCCTTATGTTGCCGCTGTTGCTGAAATTCAAAGGCATTTCTCCCTGGCAAACCATGAGAGCCATGTGGCCAGCGCTAACCGTGGCTTTTTTCGCCAAATCGTCGGCGGCGGCTCTGCCCTATGCGGTTGATTGCGCTGAAAAAAACATGGGGGTTCAGAGTAAAGTGGCCCGTTTCAGCCTCCCTTTGTGCATTACTGTCAATATGAACGCTTGTGCTGCTTTCATATTGATAACGGTTCTGTTTGTTTCACAAAGTAATGGCGTCATGTTCTCACCCCTGGAGTTACTCTCATGGATCGTCATTGCCAGTATTGCCGCCATTGGTAATGCCGGTGTGCCCATGGGGTGTTATATGTTATCCAGCGCATTTCTTGCCGCGATGGGAGTACCACTGCAACTGCTGGTTATTATTATGCCGTTTTATGCGTTGATTGATATGCTCGAGAGTGCCATTAACGTGTGGTCAGACTCCTGTGTAACCGCTATGGTGAACGCAGACCTGTTACCCGCTATGGGGTTGGCAGAGGGAGAGAGCCAGGTGGACCACAATGGCAGTGATCCGACTTAGTACATCCTTTCAATGAGTTTGATGCGCACAATCTCCGTTCACCCTGAGCACCCTTCGACTCGGCTCAGGATGAACGGACGAAGGGTGATTGGCACAGTCTTTATCAGGGTATGGAGTTTGCGTCCTTCGACTCCGCTCAGGACGAACGGAGTTTGGGGGGCAATAATAGATGGAACCCATCAATTGCCTTGAAACCTTGTACCAGGTTCAATAAGTTTTATCTCCTTTAATCTGGTTTATCCAGTGCAACAGTTCAGAGGTTGCGTAGACTGCCTCTACGCCCTTGTTCATGTGATCATCACCGGCTCTTTTTTGCGCGTCCTCAACGCTATCTACTCCGATCACTTCATTGATCACAGGTTTTCCGAAGCGTTCTGTGACATCCATAAAACCTTCAAATACACCATGAAGTACCATTTCATCGTGACTGGTGATCCCTTTCAGAACCACACCAAACGCCAGGATAGCATCCAGCTCAGGGTCTTTTTCAAACAGAAGTCGTGCCGCAAGCGGCAATTCCAGTGAGCCCGGGACTTTGTGAATTGAGATATTCTCCGGCTTGACCTCCAGTGCCAGCAGCTCTTTTTGAGCCCGATTAATCATGGCATCGACACAGTCACTGTGCCAACTGCTGCCGATAATCGCCAGTCGTGCATGGGGAATTTTATGGAACTGTTCCGGGGTTTTAGGAAGGCCAGCGCCCATCAGGGATACTCCTTTAAGTTACGGTTAAATAATAGTGTGAAAATGAAAGTTAGCTGGCTACTGCTCTTGCGGCAAACCGGTTCAGCGGCTAACCCGATGAAGCACCCGACAAATAGCGCGACACAGTGCTTTTAGCTCATCGCTGGCAATAACGTAGGGTGGCATCACATACACCAGCTTGCCAAAAGGCCGGACCCAAACGCCCTCTGCAACAAACAACGGCTGGATTTCAGACATCACCACCGGTTCTTGCAACTCCACGACCCCAATGCCACCCAACACCCGGACATCAGCAACAGCAGGCAGGTCAACACAAGGCATCAAGTCTTCTCTGAGCGTTTGTTCAATCGCCGTCAACTGACCACGCCATTCGCCTCTGGATAAAATCTCCAGGCTGGCATTACCGGCAGCACAGGCCAGTGGGTTGGCCATAAAGGTGGGGCCGTGCATAAACGGACCATGTTCAGAAATGGTGCGGCTGACCTGCTCGGAGCAGAGGGTTGCCGCCATCGTCATGTAACCACCCGTCAGAGCCTTTCCGACACACATGATATCCGGAACAACGCCAGCATGCTCACAGGCAAACAGCTTGCCGGTACGACCAAACCCTGTGGCAATTTCGTCATGAATCAGCAGAACTTCATAGTCGTCACACAGCTGGCGCAGACGCACCAGATATTCCGGGGAATAAAAATACATGCCTCCGGCACCCTGAACAATGGGCTCAATAATCACCCCCGCCAGCTGGCTTCCCCGTTGGTCCAGCATCTGCTGCAACTCATTAATATGACTCTCTGCCAAAGCTTCACCGAAACGGCACTCAGGGCGGGAGACAAAATAGTGCTGTGGCAGAATTCCGGTAAACCAGTGATGCATGCCGCCATCTGGGTCACAAATAGACATGCCACCGGTTGTATCGCCGTAATACCCGCCCCTGACGGTCAGCATCTTGTTTTTTTCAGGTCGCTCCCGGGCAATCCAGTATTGCATGGCCATTTTGATGGCGACTTCAACAGCCACAGAGCCGGAGTCAGCAAAAAACACCGTTTGCATCGGTTCCGGGGTCATGGCCACCAGTTTTTTTGCCAGGTCAATCGCCGGTTTATGGGTCAGGCCACCAAACATCACATGGGAGAAATCATCAATCTGATGCTTTAGTGCCGCATTCATTTCAGGATGGTTATAGCCATGCACCATGCACCACCAGGAAGACATGCCATCAATAACCCGGCGACCATCATTCAGGTGCAAATAGACACCTTCGGCCCCGACCACCGGGAACATATCCACCCGATTAATGGTCTTACTGTAGGGGTGCCAGATATGTTCGGCGTCAAACACCAGCTCTTCCGGGGTTATAACAGGGCTCAAGCCTGACTCCTTTTGATACGTATTGACCTTTCTGCCAGGAGAAGATAATCGCGGGGCTGTTCTGTAGCAAGCGTAAACAGTACTTTATACCCATCAAATTCATCATGCCCATAAGTAGTTGGCCAAATGGAATCGTATATTTCTGGCTAAGTGGGCAGTTGCTATGCAAGGCGCAACGTAGGGAGCATAGCCGTAGCTAT
>NZ_JBLYZG010000072.1:0-22099 GCF_049310245.1 Endozoicomonas sp. ALB115
TATCCTCTATTCTAGACTGCGTAGCTGAAATTGTCCCGCAAGCTTCCAACCCTTGGTAGCAAAGGGATTTTAGTTATTGCGGGAATTACTGCTGTAGAAGCCGCTGTCAGTTTAATGGGTTTTCCCCTGACGTATGTGACTCCCCAACGCTGGAAACGTTCTGCTGGACTTATGGGAGCTCACAAGGATGCATCCCGGGGAAAAGTGTTAGACCTCTATCCAGAGGCTGACGTTCATCGAAAAAAAGACAATGGTCGTGCTGATGCTGTGCTCATTGCCCGATATGGAGAATCGGTATGAAATTCTACTCAGCACGACAGGCTATTCATGACGCCTATGCAATTCATCTGACCAGCAGGGGTTTTGAAGTTAATCCCTTAGCATTTCGAGCAGGTAGTCAATCGAGCAAACTCGACAACAACCTGTTGATCTGCAATGCCGTGGAAGCTGGCAAGGTGATAGCCGCAGTGGAAAAGCTTGATGAGCCATTTCGCTCCTGGGCAAAGTGGGCTTATGCACCCAGAACTGAGCATTTCATGCCTGAACAGGGTAGGTTCTTTCAGTGGTTAGAGCAGGACGTTACCGAGCAGTTGGCGAAAAGTGGGCGAGATTACCGCGAGGCTACCAAACAAAGGATCAGGGATGTGGTGGCCTATACCGTTCTGGATTATCGCAGTTATGTGACTAATGGCCAGCACCTCTATCCAACAAGCCTGATCATCAAAAAATGCCGGATTCACAGGCAGAATTGGAAGCGAGATTTTCAGCAGTGGCAGGCCGGTTATTGGCGGATTTGTGACGAATACTTGGATAGAAATTCACTTATTTCTATCTTGGTGAAGAGTGGACACAACGAGTAATTACTCTGTCGTTTAGTGGAGAGTTGACAAAATCTATGGCACTATTTTGATGGATACTGAGAATAAGAATTTATCATAGGGAATAAGAATGAGAAGCTGGAAAGTACTTATTTTCGCTGCATTAAGTGTTTCAATATCAGGGTGTTTAAGCAACCCAACTAAGCAGTCCGTTGCTAAAGAACAGTCTACCGAGAAACTGGATGTTTATGGCTCGTTTTCCTACAAGGACGGTAAGTATCAGTTATCACCATTCTTTTATAGTTCGAGATATGCATTGTCCTATGAATTAACGGAAGGTGTTTGGCAGTTCAAAATTCCGAGTTTGGAGCCTGCTTTTGATAGCAAAAGATTTTCGTGTCAGAAAACATTGACAAAAAGCAAGTGTGATAGTTGGGAGAATAAAAATGAACTTTTTCTGCATGTAAATTTCCTCCAAAGTGATTACGGTGATACTCCTAAAGAGGTTAAAGCAGCACAGAAAAAAGAAGCGGAGAAGAAACCGATAACCGCAAAGGATGTGGCAAATACTGCTATTGCGGCCCCCTTTGGAGTGGCTGCTGGTGCGTTTGTTGGGTATAGTTTCCTATTTGCAGGTGCTGTCGCTGCTCCTTTTATTGCTGCAGATGCAATCATAAATCCTGATGATGCATTAGAAAGAAATAATTGGGTAGAATTTAATCATGAAAAGTTCAACAACGTGTTAGTTGGGCTTATAAACTCTGAATATGGAAGTCTTGATAACTTTCATCAAAAAGCCCGTGAAACACATGAGTATGTGCAAGTAATGCATCGCAAAGCAGCTTCTTATGAAGCTGAAATCAAAAAAAAGACCAAGCAGAACATAGGGTTTTTAGCTCAATATACGGATGTTCAATCGATTCCAGAGTTTAAGTTTTCATCTGCAGAGGCGACTTTGGGCTTTGGTATACCCAACTCAGATTTGGAAGCATTTCAAATCAGACAGCTTGATCGTCTCAAAAAGGAATACGAAGGCATTTTGAAAGATCAGAAGTCTTTCTATGAACAGCATGAGGACAGGATTGTATCTGCGTATAAAAAACAGCAAAGAAAAGAGTACGACCTCGCATCCACCTCTGTTCAGATCGATAGATTCATCAAGAAATATCAGACGTTGGATGAGTTGGACCTTGTACCAAAAGCCAGGTTAAGGCTGAAAAATACATTAGCAGCTGAAGAAAAACAGCGGCAAATTGCTGCTGAAAAACGGCGATTACAACAGCAAAAAGAGCAGAAGCAACTAGCTCTCTGGAGGTCAAATATCCAAATTGGTGATGAAACCTTCTGCGGGCCTGTTATCGACATAAATCAGTCAATGGTCAAGATCGCGGTCCGAGCTCAACTTCAAGGATACAGCAATGAAGCGTGGCTCAGAAGGACAGAGCTGTTCCCATCCTCTTTGGGCTGCCTGAACAGGAATGGAACACTGACCCCAAGAGGCTGATTCTAGATTGCTTGCCAATGATTACTGAATCAGGCACAATTTTCCAAGATGTAAAACCTCACCCCGCTCTTCATAAATAGCGGCGTGGGGTTTTTTATTGCCCTAATTTTCTCCCTGTGCAGGACGCACCATGACTGACCTCTCCGACCGTCTGGATCGCATTGATGTGAAGCTGGACAAACTGAGCGAGGCAGTATCCCAACTCGCCAGAATTGAAGAACGCATCTCACACCAGAACGACAACATGAATCAGCTGGATTCCAGGCTGAGTGAGATGGAAGCCCGGATCAGGGCCTTGGAGCTTCAGGGTAGTTCTCGTGGTGTTCTGCTGGCCGGTATTGAACGACTTGGCTGGTTGGTCGTGTCTGCACTGATTGGCCTGGTTGCCTTCTTCTTCAGGAAATGAAGCGATGATTCCAAGGACGGAAACCAATTACATCGTGATCCATTGTTCAGCTACCCGGGCAGATCAGGAAGTCACTGCAGACGATATCCGACGCTGGCATCTGGAAGACAATGGTTGGTCAGATATCGGGTATCACTGGATTATTGAGCGAAGTGGCAAGATTCAGCATGGCAGAGATGCTCAGGTTCAGGGGGCTCATGTTCGAGGTCATAACCATGAGTCCATTGGTATCTGTCTGGTCGGAGGTATTGATCGACAGGGAAAACCAGAAGATAACTTCACTTCTCAACAATGGCTGATGCTGGAAATGCTGGTTGAATCCCTGCAGCTGCGTTATCCAAAGGCTCAAGTGGTTGGTCATTACTATTTCACTCCCTACAAAACCTGCCCAAACTTTGTGGTTGAGCACTGGTTGGAGACCATCGAATGAGCTGGACTGCTGCAATTCCTCTACTGGGTAAGGTGATTGAGCGCATCATTCCTGACCCTGAAAAAGCTGCCCAGGCGAAAAACCAACTGGTGGATATGGCGGTCAAAGGTGAGCTGGATGAACTGGCTCAACGTGCCGGTGTTATCAAGGCAGAAGCTCAGGGTGATGGTTGGTTACAGCGGTCATGGCGTCCCATTGTAATGCTGGTATTTACTGCCCTGATTGTTGCTCGCTGGCTTGGCTGGTCAGCACCGGATTTATCAGAAGCGGTGGAGCTTAAACTCTTCTCCATCGTTCAGATTGGCCTTGGTGGTTACATTACCAGCCGGGGCATTGAGAAGGTGGCAGACAAGATAAGGCGCTAAGGATGGCAGCAAAGAAATACAAAATGGTGGATCGTAAAGTCAGCGACCTGATCCCTTATGTGAACAATTCCAGGGTTCACGATGAAGAGCAGATTATCCAGATTTGTTCGTCTATCAAAGAGTTTGGCTTTACCAATCCTGTGTTGATTGACGAAGAAAACGGGATTATTGCTGGCCATGGACGTTTGATGGCAGCAAAGAAATTGAACCTGAAAACCGTTCCCTGCATTGTCTTGGCCGGACTGTCGGAAGCCCAGAAGAAGGCCTACGTCATAGCGGATAATTCCATAGCCCTGAATAGCTCATGGGATATGGACGTACTATCCCGGGAAGTGGAAGCCCTGCAAGCTGAAGACTTTGATCTGAATCTGCTCGGCTTCAAAGACGATTTCATGGTAACGCTCTTTGATGATCCTGCCCCTGAACCCGAACAGAAACCCAATGGCGAGGAATACACCGAAATTTTCAATATCCTGGTGGAGTGTGACAACGAAGCCCATCAGCAGGAAATCTACGACGAACTGACACAAAAGGGACTGAAATGCCGCGTTCAAAGTTTGTAGTGGAGTCCGCTATCAAGCCTTCCTTTCGCACTGAGAAGGTCAAGGGGATGTTTGATATTGATATGCAGTCGGTGAAGAAAGAGTTCGACGTAGATATTCCCATTGAGGACAAGCCCTGGAATATTGGCCTGATTGTTGGTGCCAGTGGTTCTGGCAAGACGACCATTGCCAGAGAAGTATTCAAGGACTTTGAACTATTCTCCGGTTACCAGTGGTCAGACCGCTCCGTAGTGGACGATTTCAGCGAAGACCTGAGTGCCAAGCAGATTACGGAATCATTGAGCAAGGTAGGGTTTTCTTCTCCCCCGGACTGGTTGAAGCCGTTTTCTGTGCTCTCCAATGGCCAGAAGATGCGGGCAGAACTTGCCAGGCTGATCCTGGAATCTGATAAGCCGGTAATCTACGACGAATTTACCTCTGTCGTGGATCGGCAGGTGGCCAAGATCGGCAGTGCCGCTATCCAGAAGTTTATCCGCAAGGAGGATAAGCAGTTTATTGCGGTCAGCTGCCATTACGATATTGTCGAATGGCTACAACCGGATTGGGTTTACGACTGCAACAAGCATACCTTCAAACGGAGGCGTCTTCGACGACCTGAAATCCGTATCGATGTCCGCAGAGCCGACCAGTCAGAGTGGCCATTATTTAGGCCATTTCACTATCTGAGCAGTGTTCACAACCGATCAGCCCATAAGTACATTGCCGAGATCAATGGTGAGCCGGTGGGTTGGTGCAGCGTCTTACACTTTCCTCATCCGAGCAATAAGAAGCTGAAGCGACTGCACAGAACGGTGGTATTGCCCGATTATCAGGGGCTGGGGATTGGCTTTCAGTTGCGCTGCTATATCTGCGAGTTGTACCGGAAACAGGGCTACAAGGTGAATACCGTTACCACGTCGCCAGCCTTGATTCATGCCATGAATAAATCGGATGAATGGATCATGACCCGCAAACCTGGACGGGTCGGCATGCCTGCTCAGTCGATCCTGAGTAAGCATTCATTTGATCGGTTGACCTGTTCATTCCAATATGTGGGTACGGATTGAGCATCATACAGGATCGGTTCTACGTCGATCTGGCGGGTCATTTGATCATTGCAATAGGTTACAGATCAATATTGGAAACGTCGCATGGTGACGATTTACCGGTGCCTGGTGATGTTCCGATAGTGCATGAATAATCATCAAACTCAAAAAAAGCAGGCATCGTTGCCTGCTTTGTGAGGGGTTGAATCCGGGATTAAATGCGGAATGTCTCCTCTTCCTTTTTGCCTCCGTTTTTAAAGCATTCGGACAGGTCATCAACAGCGGATTTCAATGCGCTGATAATGGCAGTTGATTGAGCATCGGTGTACTCATATTTGTCATCGTTGGCCAATGATGAGATGGACTTCAATACCCGCAGGGCTTTGGGTACACGGATGTTTGCCAGTTCAGCAAATTTTTCAGAATCGGACTTTTTGCTTTTCTTGTCAGTGTTTTTATTAGCCATGGTTTTATCTCCTTTTGCATTATTTTTAGCTGTGGTTTTTGCAGTGTTTTTATTAGTAGTCATGATGTATCTCCTTTGCGTTGTTTATTGATGTCACACTTTAACTATGGGTGAACTGCCGTATATCTCAACTGTTTTTCTGGTTTAATACTCCTTTATAGTTGATTGATTTAATGATGATTTTTCCAGTAGGTAATGGCTTTCAAACTGTCAAATTACAAACAACGTGGGTCCCTGCAACCCTTCAACAAGTGCGGGTGCGAGGGGGCGCGGATTTGCGTTAGTGACAGGTCTGAAAACGAGGTATACCCTTGGTATACTTTTTGGCATTAACCAGCTGAAAACTAATAAGAAAATTTAGTTTCAAAAATGGTGCAGCAGGTATACTTTTTATTCAAACCAGTGCCGTCCTTGGCGGTTGAGTTATTGTCGCTTTTCAAGCCATTGCTGAATCGTTAATTCTCTGGGAAAGCGCTGCTGAAGCCAGTCATCAATCAGCTGCTCTACCAGTTTTCTGAACTGTTTTTCATCCGGGAAATCCCAGGGCTCAAATTCCGGGTTCTGCTCACACAAGGCAATCCAGAGTTGAGCCGCCAGCGTTTCAGAGATTTCATAATCAAATACTCCGGGAAAGCCTTCCTCATCATTTTTGAAATGTTCGATCTCGCTGATGATCTGGCTATAACGGCAAAGGTTATGAATCAGCTCCAGTTCTCCATCACCAAATAATTCTGCTGGTGTGCGGGCCTGGTCGCTTAATCCATCAATAACGCCAGTACAGAAATAGTAATGGGTGATTAATTGTGCTTCATTATTCATGGTTGTTTTTCTCCGTTATTAATAATCGATGGCCAGCATAATGGTCAGAACCCGGATGGTTTTGGTTAAATCCGAGGCATCTTCCGAACCGTGTTCCATATCCGGGGCGTAATAATCAAACATGGCAATGATCCATTCATCTTCAAACTTGAAGCGGAAACAGTCGTGTTCACCATACGGATCATTCTGCTCATTGAAGTGGTTAAACTCGGCAACGGCTTTCAACAAACCGACTTTGTTCTCAATGGTGTTTTGCAGGTTGGCGGTCATCACTATTTCAAACCGGCAGTTGATGAGGGAAAGACTGTTCTTCACTTCCAGATTCACCAGTGACTTTCGCACCGCATCATTTAACGTGGCAATTTCATTCATAACTACATCCTTTATTGATTCATTTTTTGTTGTCGCAGTAGCTCTATAGGGGATGGCCACGATAATTCGAGAAAATTTAAGACAAATGTCCATATTGAATGAGATGGCTGTAGGTATGACTTCCCATGGCGCTGATTTCACAAGCGGAATTTGCCAGACAGCAGGGCTTTACCAAGAGCTATGTCACCAAACTGATCAAAAAGGGCATTGTGAAACTGAAAAATGGCAAGGTGGATTTGGTGCAGGCTGAGCAGGCCATGAAAGCCAATAGTGACCCGGTGACGTTGATCCGTTCCGATCAATCCACCGATCTTGCACCGACACAACCGGGAGCCGTTGACTTTGTCACTGCCTGCACTATGCGGGAGGCGTTCAAAGCAAAGATGGCCAAGCTGGAGTATGAGGAAAAAAGCGGCACCCTGACCGATGCCGCCAAGGTAAAGCAGGATGCGTTCAAAGCGGGGCGGATTGTTCGGGATGAACTGCTGGCTATTCCTGATCGAATGGCGGATGTGCTGGCGGCGGAGGATGACACAAGAAAAGTGGGGGAGCTACTTCAAGAGGAGTTGGAAGCGATACTTAATGCTATGGCTTTACCGTAGTCGTTTTTGAGCGGCTTTATAGGCTTCGCTTCGCTCTCGTTTACCGACACTGATCACAAATACTACAACAACGTCGTCCAAGACCTGATAAACCAACCGATAGCCCGAATTTCGCAGTTTGATTTTGTAGCAGTCTTTCTGGCCGGACAGTTTATCTTTGGAAACTTTAGGGTTCTCCAAGCGTTTACGCAACTTGGCCTTGAACTGCTCTCTGACCGTGGAGTTAAGCTTCTGCCATTCTTTCCACGCCAGTGCAGAAAAATCCAACTTATAGGTCATCGATATTTACCCGAATCCGCTCATCATTTTTGCGTTCTTCGACGATGGCTGCGAGTTCCAGGTCATCCAGAGCATCGAGCATAGCTTCATAAACATGGGCTGGCACTGCATAAAACACGGGCTGATTGCGATTCAGGATGGCCACGGTTTCACCATTGGCTTCTTTCAGAACGGCCATCGGGTTTTTTTTGAGTTCGGATATCCCGGCACTGACATCAGCGAGAATAGGATGGACTGAGGCCATAACTAGCTCCTTTTACGGTTGATTAATAGATCAAATAATAGACCTATTATTAGGTTTCTTCAAAGGTTGCTTAAATGGTTGATAGCGTGTCAGTCAAAAGCCCATATTTTGAAGGCTTCTTCAAAGGGCTGAGGCCGGACACCCGCCTGACCGTTTCCGAGTGGGCTGACCAGAAGCGGATTCTTCCGGCAAAAGCCACCAAAGAAGCTGGCCGTTGGCGAACTTCCCGCACACCGTATCTGAAAGAGATCATGGATTGTCTGTCACCATCGTCGCCTGTCGAGCAAGTGGTGTTTATGAAAGGTGCCCAGGTGGGCGGCACCGAATGCGGCAATAACTGGCTTGGTTATGTGATTGACCATACGCCGGGTCCGATGATGTATGTGCTGCCCACGCTGGATATGGCCAAGCGAACCTCCAAGCAACGGATCGCTCCGATGATCGATGAAATGCCGGATCTGCGGGAGAAAGTAAAAGATCCAAGAAGTCGGGATAGCGGAAATACCCTGCTGACCAAGGAGTTTCCCAATGGTGTGCTGATCTTCACCGGAGCCAATTCAGCAGCAGGCCTGCGCTCGATGCCTGCCCGATTTTTATTTATGGATGAAGTGGATGCCTACGACGATGATGTGGATGGCGAAGGCAGCCCGATCAATCTGGCCATTAAACGAACAGCCACTTTTAGCCGTAACCGCAAAATCCTGATGGTCAGCACACCCAATATTGCAGAAACCAGCAAGATTGAAGCGGCTTATGAGGCCAGTGATAAACGACGCTATCTGGTTCCCTGCAATAGCTGCGGACACTACCAACCAATCGTCTGGGCTCAGATCATTTTTGATAACCATGATCCGGCAACCACCCGGTTTGAGTGTGTGCAGTGTGGTCATAAGCATTACGAAAAAGACAAACCGAAACTGCTCACTAATGGCCATTGGCAGGCTGAAACTGAAAAGAGTAATAAGGTCGCTGGATTCCACCTGAGTTCGCTTTATAGCCCTAATGGCTGGTACAGCTGGCAAAATGCAGTGGAGGACTTTCTCGCCGCCAAAAGTAACCCGGTACAGTTCAAGGACTGGACCAATACCGTTCTTGGCGAGACTTGGACGGAACAAGGTGAGACTGTTGAGCATAGTTTGCTCTACCAGCGACGGGAACATTACCTGGCAGAGGTGCCGTGGTGGGTGGAGATACTGACCGTTGGTTGTGATGTCCAGGATGATCGCTTTGAGTTTGAAGTAACCGGCTGGGGTTCTGGTGAGGAAAGCTGGTCAATTGATTATGTCCGTTTATACGGTGACTTATCCCGACAAGGTATCTGGGATGCTCTGGCCGATATGCTCCATAAAACCTACACCCGTCAGGATGGCACCAAAATAAATGTGGCTCAGGTCTGCATAGACTCTGGTGGCCACTACACCGATGAAGTGTATGCCTTCTGTCGTAAGCAAGGAGCCGATTGGGCGATTCCGGTTAAGGGTTCCTCTCAGGCTGGCAAACCTATCGCCACCTTCCCCAAAACCAAAAACAAGAAAGGGATCTATTTGACGCTGGTTGGCACCGATACCGCCAAGGAGTTGGTCTATCAACGCTACCGGGTATTGGAGCCTGGACAAGGCTACTGCCACTGGCCGATCAAGGACTGCTTTGATGAAGATTATTTCAAGCAGGCCACCGCAGAAGAAAAGATCAAGAAATACCGGCTCGGTGTCCCTTACTTTACCTGGGATGCCAAGAACCGCCGGAACGAAGCACTGGATTGCCGGGTATACTCACTGGCCGCGATCCGTATTCTTCAGCAGCACCGGGGCATTAATCTGGAGCTACTCGCCAAAGGCCGACCAGCACCAGAAGATACGCCTGATCCTGAATTAGAAGAAACCAGCAACAAGCCAAAAACACTCCGTCGTTCATCCCGCAGTTCTTACCTTCAGAGATAACTTCCATGATTACCGAGACAGAATACCAGGTTCTGAAACGGGCAGTGCTGCTGCGTGAGACCCGTACTGTGGAATTTGAAGGCCGCCGGGTGGAATACAGCAGCTTTGCTGAGATGGAAAGGCGGCTGCAGGCCATTGAGCGGGAACTGGTCAAGCAGCAAAAACGTCCGAAGCAGTATGGTATTTATTCATCGAAGGGAGTTTGAGCATGGGATTGCTCACCAACCTGTTTCGTCGTTTCAAAAACTCAGCCTATACCGCTGCCGGTATAGGGCGACGAACCAAAAGCTGGTATGCACCAGGGCTTTCCCCAAATACCGCGCTCACTGCTGATCTGTCCAAACTGATTAACCGCTCCCGGGCAGCCATCCGCAATGATCCCTGGGCCAGCAGTGGTTTGGAAAAGCTGGTGAGCAATGTGATTGGCCGTGGCATTACGCCCAAGTCACGGGTGGACGACGATGGTTTACGGGAGCAGCTACAAAACCTGTTTCTGCAATGGTCGGATGAATCGGATACTGATGGTCTGCTGAGTTTCACCGGTCAACAATCGCTGATTACCCGCGCCATGTTTGAAGGTGGCGAGTGCTTTGTCAGGCTTCGTCCCCGCAGGCCGGAAGATGGTTTATCCGTTCCCCTGCAACTGCAGGTGCTGGAATCTGAGTTTGTCCCCATCAGCTATAACGAAACACTGGATAATGGCCATGTGATTAAGGCCGGGATTGAGTTTAACAAGCTGGGTAAGCGAGTTGCCTATTACTTTCACCGGGAGCATCCCGCCGAGTTTGCTTTTGACAGCACCAGACTGGTGCGGGTGAAGGCCGAGAATGTTCTGCATATATTTGAATCCCTGCGTCCGGGACAACTGAGAGGCCAGCCATTACTGACTCAGGTATTAGTCAGACTCTATCATCTGGATAAATTTGATGATGCCACTCTATTACGGCAGGAGATCGCTAACCTGTTTACCGGCTTTATCAAGAAGCCCTCTCCCGAACAAGACCCTATTGATCCTTTGACCGGCAAGCCGCTGGTGTTTGGCGACAGTGGTTTACCGATGGTGGCCATGGAACCAGGAACCATGCAAGAACTGGCACCGGGTGAAGAGGTCGAGTTCAATAATCCACCGGGTACTACCGCAGACTATCCCAATTTTATGAAACAGCAGCTGATGGCCATTGCTGCCGGGATTGGCCTGCCTTATGAACTACTGTCGGGTGATATGGCGGGAGTCAGTGACCGGGCACTGCGCCTGATCATCAATGAGTTCCGTCGTCGCATTCAACAAATTCAGCACAACCAGATCATCTTTCAGTTCTGTCGGCCGGTCTGGAACCGCTGGCTGGATATGGCGGTGCTCAATGGTTCGGTAGCCATCCCTGACTACGCCAATAACCCAAGAGCCTATCGCCGGGTGAAGTGGATCGCCCACGGCTGGCCCTATATGCATCCGGTTCAGGATATGCAGGCGCAGAAAATGGCCGTGCGCTCAGGCTTCAAGTCCCGCTCAGAGGTGGTCAGCGAATTGGGTTATGACAGCGAGCAGATGGATGGTGAAATCGCCGCCGATAATCGCCGGGCAGATAGCCACTCACTGAGGTACGACAGCGATGGCCGTGATCCGGAAAACAGCAAATCTACCAATCAACCAGAAAAGGATGACAGGGATGAGTCATAACCGACAGTGGTACACCTTTAAAAATGAAGCCAACCAGACACCAGAGCTGTTTATCTTTGATGATATTGATGACTGGTACGGCGTTTCGGCACAAAGTGTAGTGGATCAAATTCGTAATCTGGATGTCTCAGAGATCAATGTCCGCCTGAACAGCCGGGGTGGCATGGTGTTTGAAGGCATTGCCATCTATAACGCCCTGCGTCTGCATAAAGCCAATATCCACGTCACCATTGAAGGGCTGGCGGCCAGCATTGCCAGTGTTATTGCCATGGCTGGTGATACGGTCACCATCGCTGAAAATGCCATGATGATGATCCATAACCCCTATGGCTGGGCACAGGGTGATGCCGAAGCCATGCGCAAAACCGCCGATATTATGGATAAGATCGCGGACAGTATTGCTGTGTCGTACACCGCCAGAACCGGCAAGAGCCTTGAGGATATGAAGGCACTGATGGAGTCTGAATCCTGGTTCACCGCCAAAGAAGCGCTGGACATGGGCCTGGTGGATCAGATTGATGAACCGGTGAAGGCCGCTGCCCACTTTGATCTCTCCATGTTCCGTAATACACCGGATGGCTATGGACGTATCAAGCAAGCTAAAAAACCGGCAGAGCCAACTCCGCCACAGAATCAGACGATGGAGCCGCAACCTCAAATTGATTCTGTGGCTATTGCTGATCTTTGTCGTCAGGCTGGTTATGCGGAAAAAACCGCTGCAATTCTTAAAGCGGCACTGTCGGAAGATGAGGTCAAGGCTCGACTCGCCAGCTATGACCAGATTAAGAACCTTTGCCAAACAGCAGACTTCCCGGATAAGGCAGCGGATTTTATAGAAGACGACTGCTCGGTATCCGAGGTGCAGAACAGCCTGTTGGCATTGCTGACTTCCGAAGATGAAACCATCAACAATGCCCTGACGCCCAAACAACAAGGCCTGAAACCCACCACTTCTGCCATAGATACGCAGGCAATTTACAGTCGGCGTAACCGCGCTTAACCCCTGTCTAATAATATCCCCCAACCAAAAGGACTTTACCCATGAGTGTAAAAATGGAATCGGTCTATACCGGTGAATTTCTGGTGTCTGAAGGCAATAACAGCATCAGTCGTGAGCAGGTGCCATTCGCTGCGAACCTGATTATGGAGCCTGGCACCGTGGTCGGCAAAGAATCGGCTACCGGAGCATTCAAGCCCCTTGATCCAGGTGCTTCTGATGGCACTGAAACCGCAGCAGGCATTCTCTACGCAGGCAAGGTGACCGATGCCTCTGGTGGTGACGGTGTGATTATCGCCCGTCTGGCAGAAGTGGTGGACAGTTTGCTGATCTGGCCTGCCGGGATCACCGATGAGCAAAAGGCGACTGCTGTAGATCAACTGGCCGGGCTGGATATTATCCTGCGCAGTGAATAACCCTTCCTGATTTTTACCTCTGTAACTCACTCTTAACAAACTTCCGTTATCAAGGAGCGATAACATGCTGGATATTTTTAATGACGATGCGTTCAGCCTTACCAGTCTGACCGCCACCATCAATAAGATGGACTACAAGCCTGGTCGTCTTGGTCAACTGGGCCTCTTTCAGGAGAGCGGTATCAATACCACAACCGTCGTGGTGGAAAGCATCAATGGCGAGCTTCGCTTGCTGCCCTCTACCGAGCGTGGCGCACCCGCCACTCAGGCCATTGGCGATAAACGTCAGTTGCGCAGCTTTGTGGTGCCCCATATTCCCCATGACAGCACCATTCTTGCAGCAGAAGTGCAGAATGTCCGTCAGTTCGGCAGTGAGGATGCCATGCAGGGAGTACAGGCGGTAGTAAACCAGCGACTGCAGAAGATGAATGCCAACCATGAGGTGACGCTGGAATTTCTGCGCATGGGTGCCCTCAAAGGTGAAATCCTGGATGGCGATGGCAGCACCATACTCTACAACCTGTTTGATGAGTTCGGTGTTACTCAGCAAACCCATGACTTCAAGTTCAGCAGCACGACCACTGACGTTCGTGCCCAGGGCGTCAAAGCCCGTCGCCTGGTGGATGATGCGCTCGGTGCATTGCCTTACAGCGGTCTCCATGCGTTTTGTGGCTCCAACTTCTTTGATGGGCTGGTCGGCCACAAGTCAGTAAAAGAAGCCTACCAGCGTTGGCAGGACGGTGAAGCCTTGCGTACCGATCCCAAGGGCCGGTTCCGTTTTGCGGATATTGATTGGGAAGAGTACCGGGGCTCAGTGGGTGGCAATGACTTTGTTGCCGCCAATGAGGCTTATCTCTACCCAACCGGTGCGGATATCTTCAGGACCTGGTTTGCGCCGGCAGATTTTGTGGAAACGGTGAACACCATCGGCCTGCCTCGCTATGCCAAGCAGAAGGTGATGGATTTTGAGAAGGGTGTGATTGTTCATACCCAGTCGAATCCACTGCCCATCAACCTACGACCACGGGCAGTAATCAAACTGACCATGAGCTAACCCACAAGCAAGGAGACTGCTCAAATGGATGAAGCCTTCAAAGTGATAGATCACACTATACTTTCAACCTTCGGGCAGTCGGTTTTACTGACGTTTTCAGATCAGTCATCGTTGGAAACCCGGGGCATTATCAGCAGGGAACTGGTAGAGCTTGGCAAGTATGAGGCTGTTCAGGGTGAAGTCACCGTTCTCTCTATGGATAGTGCTATCCGGCTGAAGCGTGGCGATACCGTGTTGGCCAATGGTCAGGTTTATGAGGTCGACCGAAAACTGAAAGACGATGGCTATTTAGCCAAATGGAATATCCATGCTCATTGAACAGGAAGTCAGCGGCGATATTGAAGAACTCACCGCCCTGTTCAAACAGTCCCCGGAAAAAACAGAACAAGCCATTCAAAGAACCCTGTCCAAACTGAGCCGTTGGGCTGAACGGCAAGTGCTGCGTGATATGTCCCGACGCATGAAAGTATCGCAAAAACTTCTGAAGAAACTGAACCGGATCAAGGTAAGGCTTAACAAAAGCTACGGTAGAAAAGAGCGTTACCTGACCATCTGGGTTGGCATTAATGAAGTGGGTGCTCATCGTCTGGGTAACCCAAGACAAACCCGGCGAGGTGTTCGGGTAGGCAGTCACAGTTTTTGGGAAAACAGTTTTTTGATGCAGCCGGTCAATGCTTCCCGGGAACTGATCTTTGAGCGAAAGGATAACTGGCAACACCGTTACCAGCAGTCCAAACGCTCAGGCCGGTGGATGTGGATGGGCTTGCCGCTGGAAAAGAAAACCGTCCGGATCGATAGGGAAGCTGAAACCTCACTGGCAAAAATCAGCCCTCTACTGGTAAACCGGTTTACTGAACTGCTCCATCAAGAACTCAACTATGCTTTCAAGATCGCCTTCAACATCGAACCCTGAACGACAGATTATTGAGAGCCTGCTGGAACAGCTGAAACAGGTTTCTGAACATACTCTGCTGGGTTATTCAGCCACCGGCCAGGAACAGGATTTAGACCTTCCGGCCATCCTGGTGCAGCTGGAATCCATTAATGAAGAACAGCGTCAGGGACAACGGGCAAAATACCGGATGGCGTTCAATATCAGTGCCGTGGCCAAAACCAACAAAGACACTACATACACGCTGCTGGATTTAACCCGTTCCATTCGTGAGCTATTCACTACCGGCCAACGCTTCACTCCAGAAGCCCGAAATATCCAATTCAGTGAAACCCAGTTTGATATTGCGCCAAGCAATGCCCATCTGTCGTTTGCAGACCTGCAAGTGAGCATCGAGGTCGTACTTTAAGGCTCATCAGCAGCCAGCTGTTTTAGCGTTGCCAGCTCAACGATTTCCAGTGCCGCCCTATTGGTTGCATTCAGATAAACGGGCGGGGCGACACCTGCCTCATGAGCCTCTGCCCAACGGGCTGCACACAGGCACCAGCGATCACCGGCTTTCAGACCAGGAAAGCCAAGCTCCGGATTAGGTGTAATGAGATCATTGCCTTTGGACAGGGAAAATTGCAGGAACTCATCGGTCATTCGGGCGCAGACCGTATGACTGCCGGAATCTTCCAGACAGGTATGGCAAAACCCATCCCGAAAGAAGCCCGTCACCGGACTCTGGCAGCAGGCTTCTAACTCAGTACCGAGCACATTGGGCTGTTCAAACACCAGTTCTACCATGTGAAACCCTCCCATGATTAACCCATGACCTACAGGATAGGAGAAAAGCCATGTCTACGATGGACCGTAGCTTTATCGGTGCCGGAAGCATCTACATCAAACCTGCTGATGATTCCGCTCCCCTGCTGCCGGTTGGCAATGTCAGCCAGTTTCAATTCAGTTTCGAGGAAGATAAAAAAGAGCTGAAAAACTATCTCGGCGGCGGTGGTAACCGCAATACCATCAGTCGGATATCCTCTATCTCGGCCAGCCTGATCGCACACGACTTTACCGCTGCCAACCTGTCAATGGCCTTGCGTGGTTCTGTGGCAGTCGGTTCAACGACAGTGGTCACAGATGAACTTCATACCAGCTTTGGCGTTGCTGACGAGCTTATCCCGTTTGACAAGCTTCCCGATCTGTCGCAGTCGGTTACGGTTAAAGACAGTCTGGATACCGTCCTGACTGGCGGGGATGATTATGAATTGACCAAGTCCGGTATCAAGGTCATTGGCGGTGGTGGCATTGATAACCTGGGGGTGAAAGTGAGCTATACCCCACTGGCCACCAATATGGTTCAGGCCCTGATTGAATCGGGCAAAGAGTTTGTCCTGTTTATGGAAGGGCTCAACGATGCGCAGGATGGCAAGCCGTTTAATATCCGGGTGCATCGGGTAAAGTTCTCCCCTGTCCAGAACCTTGATTTTATTTCGGACGACTTTGCCGCTATTGCACTGGAACTGGATGTACTGGCAGACAGTACCATTGAGGGCTCTGGCCTGAGTACCTTTATGCAGATTGACCTGGCGCAGTAACCCACCGTTTGCTTCCTTCCATTCAGCCCCTGACTCCTAAAAAGAGCAGGGGCTTTTTTTGATAAAAGACTATGGCCAATATCAAACAATCCGCAATTCGCTTAGTCCTGAAAGCCAAGGATTTACTGTCCAGGGATGTTAAAAAATCCTCTGCTTCCCTAGATGCCTTCCGGCAAGAGGCGAATAAGCTGAAAGGCCAATTAGAGGAACTGGAAAACCAGAATAAGCTCCTTTCGTCTTTTAAAAAGCAGGCCAAGGAAACCCACGATGCCAGTCGTGCATTCCGTGAGGCTGAAGATAAGGTCGCCAGGCTTGGCCGGGAAATGGGCAAGACCGACAAGCCTACCAAGGCTATGCAAGCGGCCATGGCAAAAGCCCGCAAAGACGTTAAGAAGACCAATACCGAATATAACCGCCAACGGGAGACGCTGGCCAAGCTTCGGGGCTCAATGTCCTCTGCTGGATTATCGACCAAAAACCTGAAGCAGCAGCAGGCCAGGCTTGAGCAGCAGCTGAACGACACCCGGACAGCATTCAAGCGGGCGGATGAAAGCATCAGGCAGACAGCCAGATCCTTGCGTAACAGCAACCTGAAAAAGACTACCAGGGATGCCGAATCAGCAAGCACATCGGTTGGCAAGCTGACCCGGCGTTTTCTTGGTCTGGCAGCAGCCACCACCGGGTTTTATGCCTTAAGCCGAAGTATTCAGGGAGTGCTTAACACAGGCGACCAGTTTGAGCGTTTGGCCGTGCAGATGGAGGCAGTTACCGGTTCGGCTGAAAGTGCCCAGCAAGCCACCCGGTGGATTAAAGATTTTACCCGGAATACGCCCTATCAACTGGAAGAAGTATCGGAGGCCTTCGTTCGGCTGAAAGCCTTCGGCCTTGATCCTATGGATGGCACCATGCAGGCGCTGGTGGATCAGGCATCCAAGCTTGGCGGCGGCATGGATCGCTTAAACGGCATCTCCTTAGCAGTCGGTCAGGCATGGGCGAAGCAAAAGCTGCAGGGCGAAGAGATTCTGCAGATGGTTGAGCGGGGCATCCCGGTGTGGGATTTGCTCCAGAAGGTAACCGGAAAAAACGTTCAGGAACTGCAAAAACTATCCTCGGCAGGCCAGATTGGCCGGGATGTTATGCGGGAGCTGATTCTCGAAATCGGACGATCTTCCGAGGGCGCTGCGGCCAAGAACATGAGTCTGCTGTCGGGTTATGTCAGTAACCTGAAGGACAGCTGGCAGCAGTTTGCAGTGGAGGTAGCCAAGAGCGGGGCACTGGATTACGCCAAAGACACCTTGGCTGGTATCGCTGCCGAAATTGAGCGGATGAATGGCAATGGTCAGCTGACTGAGCTGGCCAAACGGATCAGCGATGCCTTCGTTGCCATGGGGGAAACCATTAAGCATGCCTTTGCTGGTGCATCCATCGATGGCTTTGTTACCAGTATTAAATCTGGCTTCGCCTCCATTACCGAAGTGATGGCTGCGCTGCGGACTGCTTTCGATTTTACCAGCTCCACAGTAAAGGGCTTTTTCAATGCCTTCACTGCAACTGTTAAGGGCTTTGCCACAGTCTATACCGGGTTAATGTACGGCATTGTCAGGGTATGGCAGGAAGCAGCGGATGCCTTGGGCTTTGATGGCATTGCAGAAAAGCTGAAGGGCACCACAGACTTTCTCGGCGGCCTGACCAAGGAGTTTGCCAAACAGACGGTTGAGGATGCCAAGGATGTCCGGGATGCGCTGAGCGGCGTATACAACGGCTTTGCCGATGAAAGTAAAGCAGCGGTTAAGACTGCGGAAGAATCAGCCAAGGCCATGACCAAGAGCCAGAAATTGCTCTGGCAAAATTTCGCAGATGAAATAGTTGATGGTCAAAAGAAGGTAGAGGAATCGGCGGCTGATACTGCCGAGGCGGTTAAAAGTCACTTTGAGGATGCTTCGGATGCCATCAGTCAGGTTAATGCATCGGAAACCCGGACTGAGCTGGCCAGCCTTGGCGTTGCACTGGCTGAAGCCTTCTCGTTAGGCACTTTGTCAGCAGAGGAGTATTACGAGGCTACAGAAGCCAGTCGTCGTAAGCTGGCAGAGCTGAAGGCCGAGGCAGACAATACTTCTGACAGCATTGAAGGTACTGGCGATGCGGCAGAGGAGGCCGGGGACAAGCAAGCTCAATCCTTTGAAAGTGCTCAGTCTATCGCAGGGGTGATGGCTGGCCATTACAACGCTATAACTGCTGAGCTTCAGGGTATGAGTGCGGCGGCGCATGATTCCTTTATCGCCATGCAGCAGGGCATTGGCAGCGTAAATACGGATGAGGCCACCGGCAGTATTGCGGAGCTTCAAGCTGAGCTGGCAGAAACAAGGCAGCGGATTGGTGATTTGCAAAGCGCTGCCAATAGCTTTGACCCGACAGGTATTGGCCGTTGGTTTAATGAAACATCTATTGATGCGGCTTATGTAAAACAACAATTTCTGGAACAGAAAATTGCGCTGGAGGAATTGATTCAAAGCTACGAGCAGGGCGATATTTCGGCAGCATCCTTTGCTCGGCAAGGCAAGGATGCAGCAGGCACCATGAAGTTGCTGAATGAATCTGACCTGAGCCGTTTGAACGACCAGATTGAGCAGGCAAAGGAAAGCATGCAATCCTTGGGGGAGACCTCTCGGGATACCTTGAGCTCCCTGCAGGACGAGCTGGATCGGCTGCAAGGCAGGCAGGCGGATATTGACAGGCGGCGCTATGAAAGCCAGCAGGACGAATTGAAGGAGCAGCGTTCGGCGGCGAAGGATTCTGGCAATACAGAGGCGGTTAAGAATTTAACCGAAGCGATCCGGGTCAGTGATGCCATTTATCAGGAGCAGATAAAGCAGAGGCGGGAAGACCAGCAGAGCGCTGCCCGACAAACAAGTCAGCAGTCGCCAGGATCATCATTACTTGAACCTGCAAGGCAAACTCCACAAAGGACTATCAGACTGGAATATCCGGGTGGCAGTGTAAATGTCGGGGTCGATTCAGGCGACGAGTCTGCACTACTCAATGCACTGCAAGCGGCAGGGATGAAGACGGTATGAAGAAACGGATTCATGTGAACCTTACGGTGCAAAAGTATGGATAGAAACGGACAGCGATGTGCTGCTGGATGATGAATATATAGTTTAAGGGATGAGATCATGCAGCTGGACACAATAGCACTGCCTGATGATTTGCTCTGGATTGATGAGTTTCGCTGGAACCCGGTCGAACAATCAACCGAGCGGAGCCTTACTGGCGCTTTACTCGTTCAGGAAGGGCAGTTAAAGCAGGGCAGGCCAATTACGCTCTCAGGTAATGGTGAAGCTGGGTGGGTAACCCGGCAAACGGTAAAATCACTTCTGGCGCTTTCAAAGTCGGCTGGCTTAACCTTTGGCCTTACCCTTCCTGACAACCGTACCTTTACCGTTATTTTTGATCGCAGCAGTGGTGCTCCCGTCGAGGCCGAGCAGGTGATGACCGCAGCCTATCCTACTGACGATGACTTCTATTTTTTAACCCTCCGCTTGCTGACAGTTGAGCCTGTTTAAAAGGATTTGATATGGCAATTACAAATGATGACGTGAAACTTTTTGAAAGCCAGCGTCTGACGGACGAAGAGGATGGCGGTGGTCGGGTGACTGGTAGTGAAGTGATCAATGGCAACGTTAACAATCTCTTTCAGGACATTTCCCGGATTGACCGAACCATTGGTGATGTGGCTTTGCGGAAGGCGTTTATCGGGATCAGCACAGACAACAATGACATTTACCTTGGTGGCCATTTGATCCTGACTGAGCCTCCCAAGGATCAGAATGTTTCTGTCTTGTTATTCAATACCGATAGCCAAACTGACGAGCGCCTCGATGCCAGAGACCGGATCGAGAGCTATGTGGTTCCGGGCATTAAGGCATCATGGGAGCTGGTGGGTGATCAGCTGGAAGGGCAGCGATCCGTTGTCGGCTATCAGCGGGAGGAATCGGCGGTTCCTGAAATTGGCGAGGTCTATAAGCTGACAACGCCAGATGAGACAGTCAGCCAGTTCATCCGTATTACTGCCGTTGATTATTCCAATGAGATTTTTACCTATTTCACTGGAGCGGAGTATATCGATTTTACCCGGCGAAAGGTGGAGATGCAGATTAGCGCACCTTTGGTGACGAAATTTATCGGGGCATCTCCCGTTCCCGGCGAGCCGGAGGAGGCAACCAGCCGCATTCAGGAAACGCAGATAGCCGATACCAGCCGTTACTATGGCATCCAGTCTATGAGTGCCAACATTACCGCAGGTGACCTTACGGTAAAGGCTGAGAGCGTTTATGCGCCTCTGGTGCCGAGTGCCAAGGTCGAAAGCCCATTACTGGATCAATATGGCGGCTATACCGGCAAAACCATGGTGGCAACTTCGGCCAGTAATCGATCAGTCAGCTGTCGCTTTGTTCATATCACTGGCACCCAGAGCCGCACCTATCTGCAGCGGGGCGTTTTGCCCGGAACCCTGACCCTTTCGGTGGATGGCGGCACCTTTGAAGATAACGGCACAGGCAATCTGATCCATAAAAGCGGCACCAATAATTACAGCAAGCTGACCGTGGATTATGACCTTGGGGAAGTAAACGTCTGGCGAGTAAGCGGAGTTCTTTCGGCCTCCGGTAATGCGACGTATCAGCCAGCGGTGGGGATTACGGGCTCTGCGATCAGTGGTGCTATCCCAATCACAAACCAGAACCGGGGCTTCAACTACACCCTGAACATGGCCGAGGCCAAGCCAAGGCCGGGGACGCTGGTGGTCAGCTATATCGCCCTCGGCAAATGGCAGGACATCCGGGATTCCGGTAATGGGCAGATGATTGGTTCTGGAACTGGCACCATCCTCTTTGCAACCGGCTCGGCGGCAATCACCCTCGATGCTTTGCCCGATCCAGACAGTGCCATTGTTCTCAGCTATGTGGCACAAAATGATGATGAGGTGACGATCAGAACCGGCTCGGTGCCGGTGGATGATATGACCTTCCGGCATACTGTTCAGAAGCCCGGTATCAAGCCCGGTTCCATGACGGTGACGTATATTTCATCCGGGGGAAATAAAACCCTGACCGATCAGGGTAACGGCCTGCTGACGGGTGATGGCAGCGGCGCTATTCATTACGCTCCCGGCGAGCTGAGTTTTAAGCTGGACAACCTGCCTGATAGCGGAACCGAAATACAGCTGACTTATGAAGAAGGCACCAGTGCTGGTGGCGAGGTCATTGTTACGGTGGATGATCTTGGCGTAATGAGCGGCACCATACCCGGAGCGCCTTTATTGCCCGGTTCTATCCAGCTGCAATTTCTGGTTAAGCAGCTGTCCAATGTACCCAACGGTGCAAGACTTGAAGATGATTGGACAACCTATCAGTCCACCAGAAACGTTGCCAAACAGATCAGCGATGATACATCGGGTGGCTGGCGGGGAGTAACCGGCAGCATTGATTACCAGACCGGGGCGTTCACTATTCTGGCATTGGAGAATTACAACTATCCAGAATGGCGGGTAAGAACTCATGGTGGCAATGGTCGTATCAGGGAGGTTGAGGTCACCAATGTACCCAAAGTTCAAACCTTTACTGGCAATACCATTACGGCCATTGCACA
>NZ_JBLYZG010000073.1:0-21416 GCF_049310245.1 Endozoicomonas sp. ALB115
GATTGAGGCAGCAAAAACGCCAGTAGTAACATCAATCCCTCAGCAAGGACTTCCAGCAGGGGCAGGCATACCAACTCAAGGGAACCAGGTTTCCAACAGTCGCATTCAAGGGCCGCTATCTGACTTTGACGCGGCAATGGAAGCTCTGGATCGTTTTCGCGAATTGGGAAATGCAGAACTTGAACTGCTGGAACCCCACCGAAGCCGAATGACTTATGTTGAATTAAGCACTGCTATCTGCAAAATGAGCTACGCAGTGGATTCAGGAACACGGAAAGAATGGAATGAAGCCAGCGATAAAAGGAGAAGAGACCCACTTGGGCTTGATGAAATAGTGGAATGGGATTTGGATTCATGGGCGACATTGGATTCATTGGCGACAGAGTCAGAACTGGTCAACAACGATGACTGGATGGAAGAGTTCCTACAAGGGCTGTGATATGCATTCACACGTTGCAGGTGAAAAACACCTTCTATCCCGGATATTTCATAAATAAGAGCAGGTTCCACCCAATCACTTGATATGATTGGGTCGACCAAAAGAAAGCTTCGGAAGAAGCAAGCCGGAACCTGCTATGGCGAAACATACACAAGAAACCCTTCGTTTTCACCCTGTTAATGGTAAAACTGTCAGAGCTGATTTTAACGGAGGAGAGTTGCCCTCCGATTTTGGCGCGCTGTTACTGCGTGAAATGGCCATTCGCAGTGAGCTAATTCCCCGGCTCGTCAAGGCAATCCAGGACAAACGACATCAATTCTGTATTGACCATTCCATGCAGGATCTTCTGACGCAAAGAGTGCTGCAAATGGCCTGCGGTTATCAGGATGCCAATGACAGCAACCATTTGCGTAAGGACCCCATGTTCAAGCTGGCTGTCGGTCGCAGTCCTCTGAATGCCGAGACCCATCTGGCATCAGCCCCCACATTTACACGACTCGGGAAGGGCTTGTCCCGCAGGGGTTAAGGTGGTGGAGTATAAAGACCGTGTTAAGTTACATCTGCCCAGCAGCAACCCAATGAAAGTGTTGCTGCAACGAGTGACAGAGGCTTTTGCTGCTTTGCCTGTCCTCAAACCGGGATAAGAGACACAACTTTTAAGTTGGCAGGCGTTTTATTGAATCAGCTGAAAGAGGTTGAGGGTTCAGTGCCCATGGTGTCAGGCAAATCGGTATGTTTTTTGACAAAAAGCCATGGCGGGACACAATATCACCGCAGAGAAATACGCTGCTACGATCTGACAGGCTATGTTTGTTCAAAAAAAATTAATCATTCGAGCTGTAGCAGCGTTTATGAAATATGCGGGCCAGGCAGATTTATCACGAAAAGCAGGTTATCGGGGAATCAACACATAAAGCTTACCGGGTTCCTGCTGTGGCCCGGCAATCAAGGCTGCATCGTTGCCAGCGCCCATATAGATATCTCCCCGGACGGGACCCTTTATGGCACTGCCGGTATCCTGGGCAACCATCAGCTGCTGGAATTTCTCTCCGGTGGCGGTGAGGCGGGTATCGAGCCATACCGGCAGGCCGAGGGGGATATAAGATGGATCCACAGCCAGTGTTCTTTTCGGGGCAGCAGGCACACCCTGAGCGGTGATGGCACCTTCCTCAGAAAAACTGAAAAAGATGTAGCGAGGGTTCTGGTTGAGCAGCCATTCCCGTTGGTCCGGATGGTTTTCCAGCCATGACTGGATGGTTTGCATGGATACTTCTTCAAGTTCCCCCTTCTGTTTCAGTATCCTCCCAATGGCCACGTAGTTGTGGCCATTATTACCGGCGTAGCCAACATGAATAATGTTACCGTCAGGCAGTTCTACATTCCCTGATCCTTGAATCTGCAGGAAGAACTTATCAACAGGGCTGCTCAGCCACAGGAGCACATCGCTGGCTTTCGCTGTCTGTTGATTGATTTCTGCCCGACTGCCATAGGGTTTCAGGAAGCCTTTCTCAACCCGCCCAACCAGTCCCGGGCCACTGAGTCCAAAGTCAGCCTGGCGAACCTTGACCAGATCGTGGGGCAGTTTCAGTAACGGGATTGGGTAATCTTCCGATGGTTTCAGACTGCCGGGAATAACCGGGGAGTAATAAGCGGTAAACAGGCCTTGTTTCTGGGGAGAGAGCTGGACAGGCGTAAAGTTTTGCTCAAAAAAGGTTTTCAGTTGACGGTCGGGGGTTTGCATCAGCTCCTTACACAGCAATTGCCATTGCTGGTAGTTACCCCAGGGGCTGTTGTCGGTCAGCACCGAACGGTTCAGATGCTGGCAACTGTTCAGCAACGCCGGTCTTACGGCAATGGCCTGTTGCTGGCTCCAGCCCTCCAGCTCACTGAATGTTACCGGCTGTCGTTCCGACGCTTTGGTCAACAGCCCGCAACCACTGAATAACAGAGAGCACAGAAGGGGAATAAACCTGAAAACGTTGCCGGTGACTGACTTGGAAAAACCGGAGGTAGCGTGTTTGAAGTGCTGGAATGCAAAGGTCACGTTGAGTGCTTCTGGTTGAGAACGGTGAATTAGAGGAAGGTGCTGAATCAGCTTGCCTATTAAACCATATTTTTTGGCCTGTTGTGCAGGCAACTGCTTGCACAGTTGCCCGGATAGCCGGGGCGTTCTCAATTTCCCATGTGACCAGAACGCCCCCTGATCACTCTTTATACTACGTCGAGTTGTTAAGAAACAACAGGCTCTGGCATACCACTCATCAATTTGCCCACTTCCTGATCAATGTAATAGAGGAATTTAATATTGAGACTCAGGCAAATGAACCACCATGCCGTCCATTTCATCAGTGACGACAACCTGGCAGCTCAGCCTGCTGGTTGCTCTCGGCTCACGGACAACATCCAGCATTTCCTGCTCCATGCCTTCAGCCGGACCGACCATCTCAATCCACCCTTCATCAATATAACAGTGGCAGGTGGCACAGGAGCAGGCACCACCACACTCTGCGAGGATGCCATCGATCATGTTATCAACGGCACCCTGCATCAAAGTACTACCTGAGTCGATGTCGGCTTCATACTGGTTGCCGTCGTGAGTAACAAACTGAATCAGAGGCATGGGAGTCCTTTATTGTCTTTTTATTGCTGTTTCACTCTATCGGACTCACCACGGAAAGAAAAGTGACCGCCTGCCAGACAAACCGCCCGGACATTATTTGTTGTATATACCGGGCGTTTCAAAGGGTCCATCACAGCCAAGCTCAGGATGCTTGCCCGGATGAGAGAGAAAGAACTCATGCATTCTGGCAAAGTCCGAGGGAATATCTCCGGACATGGACATAGGCGCACCCATAATGACCTTGCGCTGCTGAAAATCGAAGGCAATGGGTACAACCGGAACGTTGGCACCATTCGCTATATGATAAAAACCGGTTTTCCACTTTTGCACCTTTGACCGGGTGCCCTCAGGTGCGATAGCCAGCACGAAGTGGTCACTGCTGTTGATCTCTGCGATGGCCTGATCAACCCGGTTGATGGATTTATCACGCTCAATGGGAATACCGCCAAGCCGATGCATCAACACACTCAGGGGCCAGAAAAACAGCGAGTGCTTGGCAAAAAACCGGACACGTATACGGGTTACCAGCTTAACCGCAACGCCGATAACAAAATCCCAGTTTGATGTGTGATGAGCGACGATGATCACGTATTTATTGAGGTGTTCCGGCAGGTTTCCCTCAATTTTCCATCCGCCAAGTAACCACAGGACAAAGTGCCCCAGGCCTGTCTTGAACCGGTTTTTGGGAAGGTAGTTGCTGGTGAAGGACGATTGCATAGTTAACTTGCTAAAGCAGGAAAGCGCGGCAGTATGTCACTTTTGTTGCACTTCGTCAGTCGGTAAATACCTTGTTAAACTTGTACATGGTTTCAATGAGTTTGACGTGTACAATCTCCGTTCACCCTGAGCGTCCTTCGGCTCCGCTCAGGATGCACGGACGAAGGGTGCTTGGCACGATATCAGAGTCCGGAGTTTCCGCCCTTCGACAGGCTCAGGACGAACGGAGTGCGGAGGCACGACAACCCATCAAACTCATTGAAATGGTGTACCAGGGCGCTTCCCCAGATCAACAATCCTGAAGCCAGCCATTACGGACAGACTGATCAATCTGTTCAAGAACATAACACCACAGTTTGGGGGCCAGGTGCTCCAGATACTGATTCCGTTTCAACACCTGACTGCGGGTAACCTGATACTTTGCCCAGGTACCACCCTCACTGTCCATATTCTGGATTACGGGTAACAGGCAGTCCATGGCTTTGGCGAAGCGGGCATCCGGGCTGTGTACCTGCTCAAATTCAAGCCAGAGCGCCCTGAACTCATCGGCCTGCTCCTGTGGCAATAGCCCGAACAGGCGCTCTGCCGCTGCCATTTCTTTAGTTGCCTGACCGGCCAGCTCGGTAGCCGCAGCAAACGCAAATGTATCTCCGGCATCAATTTCCACAATATCGTGGAGCAGCAGCATCTTGATCACCCGGCCAATATCAACCGGCTCTTCAGCGTACTCTTGCAGGGTCATCGCCTGCACCGCTATATGCCAGCTATGTTCGGCACTGTTCTCCTGTCGGCTGTTATCAGGCTTTACCATGGTTTTTCGATAAACCGCCTTGAGTTTATCCAGCTCCTTGATAAAAGCCAGTTGCTGTCCAAGCCTTGAGGAAATAACAGACATAAATTTTGAACCATATTACTAATATTGCGTCTAAGAACATAAAGCCTAACAGAACACTAAGCCAGCAACTAACCATCGATTTTAAAATCAATCAGTTATAAAAGAAGCTGGTCATTGAGCAGAACCGGCAGAACACTCAAAACATAGTCGAATTAACCACCTGGTATGCCCGATGACCCCATCTATAAACAGCACTCTCTTTGCTCACAGCCACTCTCCTGAGCATGTCTATCACAACGAAGAATCATCTGAAGAGTGCTCGAATACCACCACTGAAGCTTGCTCTCAAAGTAACGCACCTTCAGGAAAAAGTGATGGGCTTGCCGCTAGAACCTGTGAGGTTATCGAAAAAACAGAAACGTTTATGTCCAGGGTAAAACGTCATGGTAAATGGTTGCTGTCAAAAGTTCCCGGGGCACTGTGCACCCCACTGAGAGTCTGTACTACTTTGTTGCATGCGGGCATTTTTGCCGGTTATTACGTCACAGTAATGACCATTACCGGCATTGGAGCGCTTACCGGGGCGATGACGGGAGTAGCTGCAGCAATAAAAGCAAGTATCAGACCCTGCCCGGCAGAAAAATCATTTAAAGAATACACCGTCAGTCATGCACAAAAAGTCTTTACATGGCTGGCTCTGCCCTATGAGACCTTGCCAAAAACGCTTAAGGGCTCAATATTTCCGGCGATAGCCAGTGTCGCACTTTTTATTGTTGAAACGGTGACTATTCCGGGAAAACAGCTCTCCATTCATGTGTATGAAAACATTTGCCACGCCACTTACCAGGCGACCAAACCCTATAAGCCTGTCACTGATATGACCGTAAAGCTGTTTGATACCACTAAGCGATGGATTCAGAATTGAAGCAAAAGCAGGGGGAATTGAATTCCCCCATCATAAGGGCCTGTTGACGTTTCGTTGCGTGCTCAGCGTATCAGGGCGCTCCTATGACGAGGCGCGGCATTGCAGGAAGGCTGGTTGCCTTTCAAAATGCCGCAACGAAGTCATAGGGGCGCCCTGATACGCCCGAAGGGTGGCTCAGAAAGGCGCCATCTGCTTTGTCAGACTTGCTTGGCGTAGAATAACTACGCGCTGCACAAGTCTTTCGCGCATATGACGCCTTTCTGAGCCACTGAGCACGCAACGAAACGTCAACAGGCCCTAACCCTGTTCCAGCAAACGCCGCAGATCAATAATCGCCGCATTCGCACGGGAGACATAATTAGCCATCACCAGAGAGTGGTTTGCCAGCAAGCCAAAACCGGAACCATTCAGTATCATCGGGCTCCAAACCGCATCCTGGGTCGCCTCCAGCTCGCGGATAATTTGTCGGACACTGACCGTGGCATTTTTCTTGTCCAGAACGTCAGCAAAGTCCACTTCTATCGCCCTGAGAAGATGTATCAGAGCCCAGGAAGTGCCCCGGGCCTCATAGAAAACATCATCAATCTGTGACCAGGGTGTTTTTACATCAATCAATACAGCACTGTCGGTGGATTGAGCCGCCTCGCCGGAAAGGTCGGTATTCAAACGCGGTTTACCAACACTGGCACTCAGACGCTGGGAAAGGCTGCCGAGGCGCGTTTCTACGTCCCCCAACCAGCGGGTCAGATTGTCGGCCCGGGCATAAAATTGCGCCGAGTCATTGGGATCAGACAAACGGGTCATATAGCTGTTCAGCTTATCAATGCCCCTCTGGTATTCCCGCTCACTGGAAGGCAGAATCCAGCTTCTGGCATCAAAATTAAACTGCGGCTCGGCCACCGCAAGATCCTGGTCTTCCCTTGACTGCGACTGGGAACGGCTGAAGTCCTTGCGCAGGGCCCGGGCCATATCACGCACCTGAATCAGAACACCCACTTCCCAATTGGGCATATTATCCATCAGTACGCCCGGTGGCATGATGTCATTACGCAGGAAACCACCCGGCTTATTCAGCAGCGTATTCGCCAGGGTATAGAGTGTTGCTGTTGTGGTATAACCAGTGACGACAGCCTGAGCATTATCAGTGGCCAGCTTTTCGGCATTGGCCTTTACTGAGAACAGGTCTGGCTCCTGACTCCAGTACCAGCCAACAAGTGATAGAAACAGAATCAATACGCCAGTGCCAACGGCCAGGGCTTTACCATAGATAAGACCCGACATTTTCTGCATACCCGACTGAAAAGCCGATTTCATCTTTTCCAGCGCCATAATTTCCCCGTTCGTCACCGCTCAGACATTTATCCTGAATATGGCGTTCCAATATGGATGCGCTTCCAAGCGGCCATTATCCTCTAATAATTGTGGTTGTGCGAGTTTCTGTTAGAGCCTGTTGGGGTTTTGTTGCGAGTGCAGTGATAAAAATTCACTGAGTTGAGTTCACCCGATCTTCTCCAGGGCGCATCATGGCAAACAGTGTTTTAACAAACGCCTTTCTCTTGATCTGGTAATCACTCACATAATGAGTTGTTGCCAGCCAGTCGTTCACCCTGTGCTCAAAATCATGAAAACAACTATGGCGGAGCAATTTCATGTGCAGGTTCTCAGTCAGTGCATAAAGGCGTTGTTGCTCTTTTTGCAGCTGATGACTCCAGCTGTCGGGATTGTCTTCAGAGTGCAGAGCGATAAACTGCCTGGCTTTATTCAGGGTAAGCAGGCAGCGAAACAGCAAGCCATAAATGCGTTCCCCGGTATTTTGGGGGTTGTTAAACAGAAGGGTTCGAGGTACGTCAAATACCGGCCCGTTTTGCAATTGCTCAGTCAGCGGGTTCAGGTGCTCAGCGAGGTATTCCAGCGTATCGTTCAGTAACCTGGTTTCCTCAGCAAAGGACAAACACCATACCGGCCTCTCAACACCGGGGACGTGAACGGCTAATTGTGCCGCATTTCCATAAACGACCCTGTCATCAAGACTGACCTGAAGCCCCATCACTTTTATCCCGAAATCCCCGTCCTTAAGATAAATATTGTAGGCGCTTGGCAGCTTAATCTCCTGACATCCCCGGATTGGCGAGATAATGATACTTTTGAGAATTTCAGAGCCCCGGTCGGTGTTCAGCGTCTGCAGCTTATCAAAAAGCAGTCTGGCCGTTTTTTCTGTCGTACAGATAATGTCAATGTCATTAAATACCTGGCAGATGTTCTGTAAAAAACGGGCATAAGAGCCGGTAATCAGAATGGGGGGATGCGTACAGGAAACATTGATTTCCTGAATAATCTCCAGTGCTTTCAACGTTAGCGCATTTAACCGCATAACCGGCATGTGCGGGAATACCGGTCTGCCTGACCATTGCCAGAGAGTTTGCGCCACACTGGCGGTCATTGCCCCGGTGGTGAACTTACTTTCTGCTGCATCCCGGGGCAAACTGCCAGACCGGGAGTTGTATATACCCTGTTGTTTCGATACGGGGTACTGGCAACTGACGACAACAGAAGCCTTTTGTTGACTGGCTGAGGCTTCGTATCCATTAAAGCTGTCACTGTTCCACCATGAGTCCACGGCATTTTCCCGTAACAGTAAACCATCCATTACCAAAGCCTCGGAGCTGCACTCTTCAAACCAGCAGCCTAAAGCATGGCGCAGCTTACTTCCTTCAGGAAAACTCTGAAGGCATTCCAGTACCTGGTATTGATGGATTTCCTGTCCATCAATAGGCTGCCGGGTGATGTAGCAGTGGGCCAGAAAGAAAAAATGCAGGCGTGAGTTCTGAAATGAACTCCTCAGTGCATTGATGGATTCCAGTACCTGTTCTGCCGAAACGCCCTGATGATCAATGGTCAGTTCTTGCTGCATAGCCATAAATTTCAAGAGACATTGCAGTCGGTGTTGCTCATCTTTAACCGGTACGTTGTTTAATATTTGCAAGGCCTCTTGCAGTATACCCTGAGCTTCATTGATATCATCGCACTGCTGAGTTTGCTGCAGCCTTTGCATCAGATACCTGGTTTGCCTTGAGGAATGATCTCCGGGAACTTGATTAAATGCTGCCAATACATCCTTGTTGTCCAGATAGTTGCCATTCAATTTCCTGGCATTCAATGCCAGCTGAGAATAAAAAATAGCGACTTCGAGCAACCCGCCACTGCGTTCATAGTCCTTAACCACCTCTTCCGGTGTGACCTGCTGACCATTCAACAGCAGCCCCCTCAGGCAACATTCCGCTTTAAAGCGAGCCAGCGCCAGAGGTGCTCTGGCTGCCTGAAAATCGTTAACCAGCTCATCCGGTGTGACCTGTCGACCATTCAATATCAGGCCCATCAGGCAACACTCCGCCTTGAAGCGCGCTATCGCCACTTTGCCTTCCGGGCTATTCGGGAAACCCTTGACGACTTCATCCGGTGTGATCTGCTGGCCATTCAACGGCAAACTCCTCAGACAACATTGTTGCTTGAAGCGCACGGCTCCCAGTCTGCCTTCCGGACTATCCGGAAAATCCCTGAACACTTCATCCGGTGTGACCTTCCGACCATTTAACGCCAGCCCCCTCAGGCAACATTGTTCTTTAAAGTGTGCCAGCTCCAGTGGTGCTTTGGCGGCCCGAAAATCCCTGGCCACCACATCCGGGGTGAACTGCTTGCCATTGGACAACAGCCCCTTCAGGCAACATTGCTCCTTAAAGCACGCTATCCCCAGTTTACCTTCCGGACTATCCGGAAAATTCATAAGCACTGCATCCGGTGTGATCTGCTGGCCATACAACGACAGGCCCCTCAGGCAGCATTTCACTTTGAAGCGCACTATCGCCAGTTTGCCTTCCGGATTACCCGGAAAAACCTTAACCACCTCTTCGGGTGTGACCTGCTGGCCATGTAACCGCATCCCCCTGAAGCAACATTCCTGTTTAAAGCGCGCTATCCCCAGCTTGCCTTCTGAACTGTCCGGGAAGCTATTCAACACCGCCTCCGGTGTGACCGGCTGGCCGTGCAACACCAGCCCTTTCAGACAACATTCCTGTTTAAAGCGCGCTATTCCCAGCTTGCCTTCTGAGCTGCCCGGGAAGCTATTCAACACCGCCTCCGGTGTGACCGGCTGGCCGTGCAACACCAGCCCTTTCAGGCAACATTCCTGTTTAAAGCGCGCTATCCCCAACCTGCCTTCCGGAGTATCCGGAAACTCCCTGAACACAGAATCCGGTGTAACCTGTCGACCATGCAGCAATATCCCCTTCAGGCAACATTGTTCTTTAAAGCGCGCCAGCTCAAGGGTTGCTCTGGTGGACTGCAAATCCCTGACCACCTCCTCCGGTGTCACCTGCTGGCCATTCAATGGCATGCTTCTCAGGCAACATTCCACTTTGAAGTGTGCCAGTTCCAGTGTTGCCCCGACTGCCTGATAGCCCTTGACCACCGCGTCCGGTATGACCGGCTGGCCATTCAACGGCACCCCCTTCAGACAACATTCCGCTCTGAAACGTGCCAGTTCCAGTGTTGCCTTGATTGCCTGATAATCCTTAACCAGCAAATCTGCATTGATTGGTCGGCCATTCAATAACAGCCCCCTCAGGCAGCATGCCGCTTTGAAGCGCGCCATCCCCAGTTTGCCTTCCGGAGTATCCGGGTACTCCTTAACCACCTCATCCGGTGTGATCTGCTGGCCCTTCAATGGCAGCCGCCTCAGGCAACATTCCGCTTTGAAGCGTGCTAGCCCCAGTTTGCCTTCCGGAGTATCCGGGTACTCCTTAACCACTCCATCCGGTATGACCTTCCGGCCTTTCAACGGCAAACTTCTCAGGCAACATTCCGCTTTGAAGCGCGCCAGCTCCAGCGTTACTTTGATAGCCTCAAAATCCCTGACCACCACATCCGGTGCCACCCTCTGGCCTTTGAACACCAGACCTCTCAGGCAACATTCTGCTTTGAAACGCGCTATCGCTAATTTGTACTTATTATTCCGATCCGGCAGCCGGTTGAATTCCTGAATAACCTGGTCTGCGCTCACTTTTCTGGTGCCATGCAAGATGTTCTGCAGGCAAAGCTTTTGCAGGAAGAAGCCGCTTCTCAGAGATGTTGTTTCATTCCCATAGGTGCAGAGCACAGCAGCCGAGGTGATTTGACGTCCTTGTAATGGTTTTTTTTGCCAAAAGGCATTCTCCATACATTTGCCTTTATCCAGGGTGGTAGCTTTATCTCTATAAGACGGATGGTTTAAGACTTTTTTGCTATTAAATGAACTGCCTGCGCGGTCACGGATTCCGCTTGAATGGGCTTGTTGGCCCAACCGACCAACAGGCTTTGGGTAGGAGCAGGCTGATGAGGTTGCGTTCAGAATAGAGCCCTGCACACTTTGACTATAAATACCGCCGTTTGACCTCAAAATGATGATCAGGTTCACGCCTTTCTTATTCTGACTGCATCATCGCCAGCAGTGCCGTAATAAAGTCCCTTCTTTTGAACTCATATTCATTAACATGATGGGTGGTTGATAACCAGTTGTTCACTCTGTGCTCAAAATCACTGCGACAAACATGGCCAGACAATTTTGTTTGCAGATTGGCCGTCAGCATATACAACTGTTGTCGTTGTTCTTGCAGCAACTTATTCTGGATCGGTGTTCCGGGTCTGTCTTCAGAGTGCAGATCGATAAACTGCCTGGCTTTATGCAGACTAAGCAAAGAGCGCATCAGCAAACCATAAATATATTCCCCGGGGTTTTCGGGAGTGTTAAAAAGAATGGTTCGGGGCAGGTAAAATACCTCTCCCTTTTGCAATTTTCTGGTCAGTGGATCAAGGTTTGTCGCGAGATATTCCAGCGTGTTGTTCAGTAATCGGGTTTCTTCGGCAAATGACAGACACCACACCAGCCTCTCAACGCCAGGAACCTGAACAGCGCATCGTGAGGCATTGCCATCGGTGACTCTCGCATCAATACTGACCTGAATCCCCATCGCTTTCATACCCAAATCACCGTCTTTCAGATGAATATTGTAGGCCTTTGGCAGTTGAATCTCCGGACATCCCGGAACGTCCCAGATGACGATGTTTTTGGGAATTTCCGAGGCTTTGTCGCTGTTAAGTGCCTGCAGCCGGTCAAACAGTGTCCTGGCAGGTTCTGCCGCCGTACAGATAATGTCAATATCATTGAATGATGAGCAACGGTTCTGTAAAAAACGCGCGTAGGAACCGGTAATCAGAATGGGGGGATTGCGATAAGAACCATTGACTTCCTGAATAATCTCCAGTGTTTGTAGTGTTAGCGCATTGAACTGCGGATGCCTGTTCAGGAGACCCGGTTCAATGGACCATTGCTTCGGCACCTGAGCCGCACTGGTGGCAACTGTCTGAGTGGCAGAGACTGCGGTTCTGTGGGGACTATTACGCCTTGGGGCTGCGGCCCGTTCCTGTTTGAACAGGAATTCATTCATTATATTGGCTTCAGGGCTGAATCGTGCAAACCAGTGGCCTAAAGCATGGCGCAATTTGCTTCTTTCAGGAAAACCCTGAAGGCACTCCAGAACATGCTCCCTGCGAATTGTTTGTCCATCAACCGACTGTCTCTTGATATAGCAATGGGCCAGGAAGAAGAAATGCGTGCGTTTATTCTTAAATGAGTTCCTGAGTGTTTTCATGGATTGCAGCACCTCTTCTGCCGACACTCGCTGCTGATCAATCAACAGCTCATGCTGCATCGCCATGAATTTCAGGATACATTGCAGCCGATGCTGCTCATCTTTTACCGGTGCGCTGTTTAATATTTGCCAGGCCTGTTGAATGATCTCCTGACCCTCGTTGGTTTCATCGAACCACTGATGTTGTTTCAACCTGTGCATCAGGAACTCAGCCTGCCTGCAAGCATGATCTCCGGGTGCTTCATTAAACGCTGCCAATACTTGCGCGTTATCCAGACAGGAGCCATTCAATTCTCTTGCATTCAATGCCAGCCGGGTCTGAAAAATAGCGCTTTCGAGCAACCAGCCACCGCGTTCAAAATCCTTGACTACGGCATCCGGTGTGACCTGCCGACGATTCAACGCCAGACCTCTCAGGCAACACGCCCCTTGAAAGCGCACCAGCGCCAGTTTTCCCTCCCGACTATCCGGGAAATTACTGACCACTTCATCCGGTACGACCTGCTGCCCCTGCAACATCAGACCTCTAAAGCAACACTGTTCCTTAAAGCGCGCCAACCCTATTCTGCCATCTGAGCTACTGGGGAAACTCTTAACCACTTCATCCGGCGTGACCTGCTGACCATTCAGTGGCAGCTCCATCAGGCAACACATTTCCATGAAGCGTGCTATCGCCAGCCTGCCCTCCGGGCTATCCGGGAAGCCCTTAACCACCTCATCCGGTGTAACCTTCCGACCATGCAACACCAGGCCTTTCAGGCAACAGTCTGCTTTGAAGCGCCCCAGCCCCAGTCTGCCTTCCCGACTATCCGGAAAATCCCTGGCCACTTCATCCGGTGTGACCAGCTGGCCATGCAACAGCAGGCCCAGCAGACAACAGTCTGCTTTGAAGCGCCCCAGCTCCAGTGGTGCCTTAGCGCTCTTAAAATCCTTAACCACCTCATCCGTGGTGACCTGCTGACCATTCAATGCCAGACCTCTGAGGCAACATTCCGCTTTAAAGCGTGCCAGCTCCAGTGGTGCTTTAGCGTCCTTATAACCCTTAACCACCTCCTCTGTTGTGACCGGCCGACCATTCACTGCCAGAGCTTTCAGGCAACAATTCTCTTTGAAGCGCGCCAGCTCCAGAGGTGCATTGATGGCCTGAAACCCCTTAACCACTGCCGCCGGTATGACCTGCTGGCCATTCAACGACCACCCTCTCAGGCAACATTCCGCTCTGAAACGCGCCAGCTCCAGTGTCGCTTTGGTTGCCTGATACTCGACCTGCTGATCATTCATCGACAGCCCCTTCAGGCGAGCCTCTGCGTTGCAGCGCGCCTGCTCCGCTTCTGCCTTGGCGACCTGATAATCATTAACCACTTCATCCGGCGTAACCTGCTGGCCATTTAACGCCACCCCTCTCAGACAACATTTTTCCTTAAAGCGTGCCAGCCCCAGTGGTGCGTTGGCTGCCCGATAATCCTTAACCACCGACTCCGGTAAGACCTGCTGACCATGCAACATCAGGCCTCTCAGGCAACATTCCATTTTGAAGTGCGCCAGCGACATCGTTGCTTTGGCTGCCTGAAACTCCCTGACCACCTCATCCGGCGCAACCTGCTGGCCATTCAGCGTCAGGCCTCTCAGGCAACATTCCTTTTTGAAGTAGGAAAGTTTCAGCGTTGCGTTGACTGCCTGAAACCCCTTAACCACGGCCTCCGGTCTGACCCGGCGGCCATTCAGCAGCAGCTCTGTCAGGCAACAGGTCTCTTTGAAGTGCGCCAGCCCCAGTTTGCCTTCATGACTGGCCGGGAAAGCCTTAGCCACCTCATCCGGTGTCACCGGCTGGCCATTCATCATCTTGCCTGTCAGGCAACAATCCGCTTTAAAGCGTGCCAGCGCCAGCTGGCCCTGCGGACTGTCCGGGAAACCCTTAACCACTTCATCCGCTGTGATCTGCTGGCCATTCAATGCCAGGCCCTTTTGGCAACATTGTTCCTTAAAGCGCGCCAATCCCAGTTTGCCCATCAGGTTGTCCGGGAAAGCCCTGATCACCGCCTCCGGTGTCACCGGCTGGCCATTCAGCCGCAGCCCCCTCAGACAACATTCCGCTTGGAAACGCGCCAGCTCCAGCGTGGCATTGATTGCCTGAAAATCCTTAACCACCGTATCCGGTGCAATCTTCTGGCCTCTCAAGGACAGGCCCTTCAGGCAACAGTGTTCCTTAAAGCGCGCCATCCCCAACTTGCCTTGCCGACTCTCCGGGAAATCCTTAATCACCATCTCCGGTGTGACCAGCCGACCATCCAACCTGAGGCCCGTCAGACAACATTCCTCTTTGAAGCGTGCTATCGCTGTTTGGCACTTATCATTTCGCCCTGGCATTCGGCTGAGCTCCCGAACAACATGGTCCGGGGTCACTTTGATATTGCCATGTCGCATGTTTTGTAAGCAAAGTTGCTGCAAGAAGCAGCCGCTTCTAAAAGATGTTTTATCCTTTCCATAAGCGTTAAGCACATCAGCGGTGTTGATTGGACGCCCTTGTAATGGTTTTTTCTGCCAAAAGGCATCCTCAATCCGCCTGCCATCATCCAGCGTGATGGCGGTACCTGTGCGGGAGTGGTGGTTTGAAACCTTTTTGCCGTTGAATTTACTTCTGGAGCTGCCAGGAATTCTGCTTGAACCGGCTTGTTGATCCCCGACAGGCTTTGGGCGGGAGCGGGTTGATGTGGTTGCTTTCAGAATCCCCCCCTGCACACGTTAACTACAAATATCGCCATTTGACCTCAAAATGATGATCAGGTTCCCTCTATGGCCGTTGAACAATTCAGAGTAACTCGGGATGCCCCAGATAATATCCCTGACCACCAGCAACACCCAGCTGTTTTAATGCCTCCCACGCCTCTTCCTGTTCAACGCCCTGGGCGAGAACACTCATATCCCGGGACTCAGCCATCATGGACAGTGTTCTTATATACAGTTGATTCTCATAGCTGGACGTCAACTGTCTTGCAAAACTGCCGTCCACTTTCAGGTAATGGGCATTGATCATCTGCAGGAACGTCAGCGCCTGACTGGACACACCAAAATGATCAATAGAAAACTGACAACCGGTTGCCACCAGTGTATCCACCCGTTCTGCAACCCGCTCCCCCACCAGCATAAGCGAGCGCTCAGCCGTTTCCAGAATCAGACGCCTGGCCAGATCCTGACGCAGTCTGAGGGCATCCAGTAACCAGTGATAAAAATCATCATCCATCAGGGAGTAAGGTGAGATATTCAGGCTGTAGGTTCGATAGTCATCCCGGTCATCCATATAATCCGTCAGGGCAAAAAATACCGCCCGATCAAAGGCTCCATGCAGATCATAGCGCTCAACCACTGGCATAAAGGCATCGGCAGACACCACTTCACCAGCCAGCTTTATCCGTGCCAGTACCTCCGTAAACGCTACTTCACCATCCACTCCCTTAATGGGCTGGCCATACAGCTCGATAAGGCCTTTTGCCATTACCTCTTCCAGCGCTTCGACCCATTGAGTGTCACTCCATCCCATGTACGGATAACCAGACTCACCACTGATATCCATCACATCCCAGCAATTTTTAACCCGGGCCTCCTGTTCCAGCAGCTGCTGATCACCATGCTCCAGCAGCAGCTCCGGAGAACAACGCCCCTGGTGGGTCACTGCGACAATATGCAGGTTATTGCTACCTTCCGGTGACGAGAAAAACTCCATGGCCACCAGAACCTTGAATAACCGTTCCGTCACCTTACGGATTTCATCGACATTGCAGGCGGGCACACACACGCTAAAACCGGATCCATTCCAGCGGCCAGAAAAAGCTTCGGGCCAGGCCAACAGGGTTTTGCCCAGCCAATAGCTGACGGTCACCAGCAGGTCATCAACAAACTTTTGTCCATGAGACCGGTTCAGCGCCTCCAGCCCTCGCACCTGAATCATGACCAGACTGGCACCCGCCTCACCGATGTCTTCACTTAACACGGTCTTCATCCGACGGTTAAAGGCCCGTCGATTGAGTAATCCGGTCAATGGATCCTTGACCGACTTGCGACGCAGTTCTTCTGTCAGAGCCACCTGCTCAGAGAACGCCTTTTCCAGCTTCTCTGCCATCCGGTTCATGGCCTGAACCACTCTGCGTAAATCTCTGGTTTTGGGTAACTCGGGTTGTATCTCAAAATGACGGTCACAGATTCGGTTCGCCTGCTGCTCCATCCTTGTTAAAGGCCGGAGTACCACACCCAGCAGCATATTCAATCCGACCATGGCAACCATCAAACCGATACCGAACAGCAGCGCATCTTTGCTCACCTTGGACCAGAGACTGCGGTAGGCATAACCCGGATGACTGGCTACCAGAAGCTGCCCCATGGGCACCCAGCCACTGTTAATCTCGCTGGTGACTGCCGGAGTTTTCAGGTCAATCAGTTTCACAAACCAGTCCGGTACACCCTCCAGCGTTCCCGGGTGTTCACTGTTGACCAGTACGTTGCCCGACATATCGGTAAAACGAATCTGCCGGTAGTAACCACGATCAAAAACCGCATCAATCATCGAGTCCATCCTGGCAATATTGCCAGCCCCGGCGGAAGCAATGGCAACACCAAGGGAGGTGGCCGTATCCTGGGAATGAGAGTTCAACTGTTCCTGGAGGTAATGACGGGCATCATTGACGGACAGCACGAAGCTGCCAGCAAACAACAGAATCAACAGCAAAGTTAAAGATAGTGCCAGTTCACGAAGTAGCGTCATGGTGGCCTCCCTGTCCGTTTTCAGTTCCGGGGAAAGCAGGATAAGCCATCAGCTGCTCCCGTCATTCAGTCGTCCCTGACTGTTCGACTTCTGCAGCCGTCGGCGCAGCTCAGTCCAGGTCTTTATCTTACTGGACTCACCGAGGCGAACCCCTTCACCACGCTGACGGGACAGCCAGAGTCCGTCACCGTTAAAGTTATAAACGGGAACCAGATCTGTGCGATGACTGGCGGGACGAATCTCACTGACCAGGTTGTCCAGAATCAACGGCTCTTCCCCCGGACCGGCGAAGTAACTGAGCACCATGTGAGCCTGATCAAGCTCAACCGCCTTTACATAGGTAATCCTCAGCTTCTCATCGGCCACGCCAAGCTCACGAAGGGTAAAATACTTGGCAATGGAGAAGTCCTCACAATCACCCGCGCCACTGGCCAGCAGTTCCACCGGGGTTGCCCAGAAATCCTCTTCCCCCCAGTGGTCAATATCATGCACAAAGCGCATACGGTTAAAGAAGTCATTCACTTCAACCAGCTTCCGGGGTTCTGGCAGCTTCCTGCTGTAGATCATCAGATTCTGCCAATGGGTCAGCCGTTCAGCGGCAGCGACACCGTAGAGTTCCCGGGCACTATCCACCAGCGCTTTACCCACCACCAGGTCGCCAGCCAGCACCACGGCAACGAACCAGTGTCCCCATTTAAATGGAAGAAGGTGGGAAAGCATCCAGAATATTTCCAGCCGATTCCTGATCTTATATAGAGTCGGCAGTGATCAGCCGGGCCTGTAAGGAAAAACCGTCAAAAGGCGATAACAGGGTTGGCGGCAGAGTAAATCTATGCGTATAATCCAACCGCTTCAGGGCCTATAGCTCAGTTGGTTAGAGCAGCGGACTCATAATCCGTTGGTCGAAGGTTCAAGTCCTTCTGGGCCCACCAGGTATAGCAACGCTTTCAAGATAAGCACTCACTCACTGACTCACTATAAATTCTTATTTGCGCCCACTTTTGCGCCCTCTTTCTGTCGGACTGGTAGCGAATTAAACGGGCATCTATTCGGCTGTTACCTTTCAATTACTCACTTCAAATTCACGCGTCTTGCTCGCGTGGTCGTCGCGCTGATTTCGCGTGCCTGGCTAATTAATTCATTGCTCAATGACAACATTTGCCAACATTCCTTGTAGCCAGCGAAAGTACAAAAACGCACTTTGAGCCAGAAAAGGTACACTTGTGTGCTTTAAACCTTGGGGATTGGATTGACGGGAAAGATGGAGGGGTTAGCCTTGGCGGTATATCTGGGGCTAATGTTCCCGTTCCCCCTCCGGTTGGGCGTTTGTAGCTGGCCAGCCTGTACCAAGGCACAGTTAAGTGTAGCCTGAGGATTCCTGTTTGTTGGCTGTCTTCTGGCTCAAGGGGGCACATATTCCGAGTACCCGGTGTAATGAATGGCTTGCTGGTGGCCTGCTACACAGAATCGGCGTAACAGCTAACCGGCCCTGCTGGTGGCTCCGGGCTCCAGCATTCGCACGGTGCTTTGAAGGTGGGCCAGAATCCTGACCGATCTATTAGCATGGTCTATGCTGTGTGCGGGTGCGGGCTCTGACAGGCTGCACGATGAATGCACCCTTGCTCCCCTGTTGCTCTGGTGCCAGGGGGCTTTATACATCAGTGCTTGCTTATCCTGCCTGGTGTTGGGTAGGGCTTTACTGCAATCATGCCGTAAAGTGCGTAGAAACTCTGCGTAGTGCGTAGATATGGTGCGTACATTACTGCTACCAGTGTGCGTACCGTAATGCGTACCGCTGTGAAATAGTTAACATAACTTAGCATTTTGAATGCGAACCAGAGTGCGAACTTATAGTGCGAACTACCCTCAGTATTCTTTAGCCTTACCACTTCAGACAATCCTTGATTCCATAGCTTCCGACTGAACTTTTCTAAACCGGCTATATGACTTCAGACTGCTTCTGCTGGTGGCTTGCCGGTGCGCAATAGTGCGAACTGCGTACCATTGGGTAATGGCTTAAACCTGCTGCTGACAGGCTCATACATGCCTTTCTCGATATAGAGTTTTCTGGAGTGGTGCGAATTGAGATACCTACAAAACCAAAGCTATCTATCCGTTATGGATTGATTGCCCTGGCTTCAATCTGCCCGGGTCGGGGTAGATTGGCCTTGCCGGAAGATGTGCGGGTTTCTCGTCGATCTGCTTTGTTAAGGTGGGCCCGTTTTCGGGCTGGCGTCGCGATTCGCTACTCCCCAGGGTCTGGGTTAAGGGTGGGAGAAATGTTCCCACCCCCTGCATTGGCATTGAATAACGGGTTAATCAGTCAGGGCCCCGATGTTTTGACGGGTCAGGATTTTGGCTGGTTACACTGGACTCAAAAAAGAAAAGCCTCCATCTGGTTCGACTGACTCCGCTGCAATTGCGGGCAGTGGTTCACCAGCTTGAAGGCCTTAAATGACAAAGGCCCTACCACGAATGATAGAGCCTTGGATCAGCAGTCTTAGATAGCTTGTCATCGCCATTTCCAAGACTGGCTGCACCGGACGTACCTGAATGCAGTCTCGAAAGCCCGATGCTATGCAGAGCGGGAACATGGGTAAATATAGAGCATAACCCAGCATTTTGCCAGTTAAGAAATACCCAAACCGGCTAACAGACATTTCCGTATTGCTTGCATCTGCTCTCTACCCAGTCTGTCCTGATAATACATTCGCTTACCATCGGCTCCCCTGGTGGGTAGTCTGATTTGATCTAACCGGTGAAAGCCTACGGTGTAGAGCATATCGGCTTTTACCCAGCTTTCTTTCTCTATGAAACTCCTTCATCCGGGGCATGCTGGCCTTGGGTAAAAGGTAATGGTAGGGCTCAACCGGGTTCGGTGTTGATGTGCTTATGCAGGCTACTGTTACCAGTCCACCTCTCTTTCTTATGCTGGAGACTACCAGAACAGGCCTTTTCTTAGTCATTTCAGGCTCTTTAAAGCCCTGTGAAAAGTCGCACATGAGAATACTCCCCACTTTGGGGTGATACTTGATTGCCATAAAACTCCGTATCAGAAATGCCGTGTATGTTTGTCATTGGGTGTATCCTGGCTCAATGCGCCCAGCTTCCGGTCTATTGTACTGCAATCCAGTGATAAGGGTTGCTGGTTACTCTCTGCGGATTAGATGTGATGCAGTGCGATAGCCTGAGATGTCGGAAAGTTTTCCGGTATCTGTGACTGGTGGCAAGCAAAAAAAACCGGGCGTAATGCCCGGCTAATGGCTTAATGACTCTCTGATTTTTTCAGTACTGGCTGATTGGGTTCGGTATTCCTAATCCTTTTGTGCTGATCTGTTGCCCTACAGGTATTTTGTAGGATGCTTCCAGTTCCTCCATGGATGCAGGCCAACGCTGATTCTTCGCAAAGAATGCAGCCATAGCGTCGGCTTGCTCATTGTTGATACCAGTACCATAGCGCCCCTGAGCAATGATGTTGGCTTGGTATCTGTCCCACTTGCCCTCAACGTGTTGACCGATCTCGCCCATAACAGAACCGTAACCTTGCTGATTGGTTTGGGCTGCTTCGCCTGCCTGCTGTCGTATGCGGTTGGCTTCTGCCAGAACATCAGCTTTGGTTTTACCTGTTTGATCTGGTGCTGGTAGCTGTTCACTTGTTGACTGGCTTGCTGCGTTGTCACCACCAGCGGCTTGCCTGGCTAACCGGATAATATCGTCATAGCCTGGCTGAGTTGTGGTGGTTTCTGGTTCTGTTCTGTAGCGGGTGGAAAACCCCAATCCATAGCCGCCAAACTGTGGTGCGGTTTGGGTATTTTTGAAGTTCGGATCATAGACTACACCACTGCTGGCCTCCCTTGGCCCATACTCTGCCATAAACGCATCGTAGGCATTCTGCCCTTCCTTAACTGCGTTGTACTCCTCAAAGCCTTTTGACTCTCCGGTGTTCGGGTCGTACTTTGGGCGAGTGTATCGGTTGTTGTCATCCAGAGTGTACCCCATGGACAGAATACCATTATCACTGGTGGCAAGATCCCTTGCTGCGGCCGCACCTTCAGCAAGTTCCTTGCTCTTAAGAATTGCCTCTCTGCCCTGGGTGACTTCTGTTCTTTCGCGGGTGGTGTAGTTGTTCAGGTTGGATAGCTGCCGTTCAACCTCTGTCATGGGTAAACGGCCTAATACTGAATCCTCGGCACCCAGTATGGAGAGAAACTGAGCCCCCTTATCGTCTGTATCCAGCTTGAGCCCTGTGGCGTTGTTGATACTGGAATAAGGTGTTTTGTTCAGTAGCTCAAGGGCTTGATCTAAATCCGGTTGCCCCTGCTTTCGGTTGGTGGCATCTCCGCTTAAACCCAGTAATTCCCGCAATAACTAAAATCCCTTTGCTACCAAGGGTTGGAAGCTTGCGGGACAATTTCAGCTACGCAGTCTAGAATAGAGGATA
>NZ_JBLYZG010000074.1:0-20989 GCF_049310245.1 Endozoicomonas sp. ALB115
GAAGCCCTGCCAGAACCCAACGGCGAGATGGGTGTTTTTCTGTTTCCAGGGAATAAATGTCTTAACGGTCAATAATCAGGAGGAACATGTGATCGGTTTGAAGGAAAGACAATGGACGATCATGCAGATTTTGGGCAATTTTTACGAGTCGGTGTATTCCTGATAGGGGTGGTGAAAGGCAGATATATTGTTTACGTGCACGATTTATTAGGATTATACAAATTTATACGTACAGCCCGGCACAATATCCCGAAGCCCAGGCCCACTGGAAGTTGAACCCGCCGAGGTGGCCGGTGACATCCAGTACTTCACCCACAAAATAAAGCCCTGGCTGGTTCTGGCTTTCGAAGGTTTTTGATGAAATATTGTTGGTAGCTACGCCGCCCAGAGTGACTTCGGCTTTTTTATAACCTTCGGTGCCCGCTGGCATAAATACCCAGGATTCCAGGTTTTCGGCCAGGCGTTGCAGCTCAGTTGCAGAAAACTGGTTCATGGGTTTACGACCACTGTCTGTCAATTTTTGCAGCTCTCCATAAGTGCATAGAGCGGTTGTCAGACGTTTGGTTAATTTATCTGAGAGTACTGAGCGAATTTCAGCCCTGGGTTTTGCTTCTCTGAGTTCATTCAACCAGTCCTCTATGGCGATACCCGGTAGCCAGTTGATGGAAACTTTATCGCCAGGCCGCCAGTAGGAGGAGATCTGCAATATGGCAGGCCCACTCAGCCCTCGGTGGGTAAAGAGGACATTCTCCCGAAAGCTCTGGCCATTGCAGCTGGCGATGACATCGGCACTCACACCGGATAACTCAATAAAGTGGGCCAGCCACTGTTTGTCCATGGTGAATGGCACCAGGCCTGGCACCCTTTCAATTAAATGATGACCGAACTGCTCGGCCAGTTCATAGCCAAGACCGGAAGCGCCCATGGTGGGGAATGACAAGCCACCGGTGGCCACCACTAACGATGTGCAGCGGATTTCTCCCAATGTCGTATCCAGCGTAAAGCCTTCTTCATCATCCAATGGTTTAACGTGATGTAATGCTGTCTTCAGGCGAGTGGCGACACCGGACTTTCTGCACTCTTCCACCAGCATCTCTACGATATCGCTGGATTGCTGGTTGCAGAACAGCTGCCCCAGGGTTTTCTCATGCCAGGGAATCTGGTGCTTATCCACCAGCGCCTGAAAATCCCACTGGGTGTAGCGGGCCAGTGCCGATTTACAGAAATGGGGATTTTGGGAGAGGTAGTTTGCCGGTTCAGCGTACATATTGGTGTAGTTGCAGCGGCCACCGCCGGAAATCAGAATTTTCTTGCCAATCTTATTGGCATGGTCGATGACCAGCACCTTTCGGCCGCGATCACCTGCCGTCAGTGCACACATCAACCCGGAAGCCCCCGCTCCAATAATAACGGCATCGTATTGCATGGATGGTAATAAGGGTTGATTTACTGGCATAGAGGTCTTGCATCTGATAATGGAAGGCGCGAACTATAGCGAATATAAGAAGAAGGTTCCAGAATCCGATTTTTTTGGCACAGAGTGCACATTCATCAAAACAAACAGCCATTTATGCATGGGAATACATCAGGGCTTTTTTTCCGGAAGCGGCTTCGGTCTCATTCAGGTGTATCATAGCGAAACCTCCTGACCAGTGACTGAGGATGATGTTTACCAGTTTTCTATGCTTATTTAAGAGAGCCTATTGCCTCTCCCATTTTAATTTTCTTACCTGTGATTAAACTCTCTTGCCAATCAACCTTATCTTTTCCAAAAAGACATATCACGGTTGAGCCAATACGAAACGCCCCCAGATCATCTCCAATACGAAAGGGTAAATCATTAAAACTCTTTTCATGAATGTGCGCACGCTTCCCACCTTTTCTATGAGGCTCAATTATCCCATTCTCCCAAACGGTTTCAATACTGGATACATTAATTGCCCCTACCATAATCATTGCCATAGGGCCCTGGGCTGTATCAAAAATACAAACTAACCGCTCATTCTTGACGAACAAATTATCAATATTTTTTGCCGATTTGGGACTGACGGAATATAGCTTACCCGGAATATGGATCGTCTTTTTCAGTTTGCCGGATATGGGCATGTGAAAACGGTGATAATCACCGGGTGATAAATAGATATTGGCAAAACTCCCCCCTTGGAAAGCATCAGAAAGCTCCTGATCTCCACCTAATAAATCTTTGATATTGTATGTATGCCCTTTGGCCTGGATAAGTTCTCCTGAATCTATTTTCCCGGCCTGGCTAATTGTTCCATCAACAGGTGAGGCAACTTCTGTCATTGAAGCAATGGGTCGTGCATCTTTTTCCAACTTTCTAGTAAAAAAGTCATTGAAACATTCAAAATCTTCAGCTCGCTTTTTAGTAGCCTCTTGAAGATTAATGTTATGCATCCAGATAAATTTGCGGATTAACCAGTTTTTTATAACCTTTGTTTTGCATTCAGCTAATTTTCCAAACAGGTTGGAGAAAGTTTTGTGTGGTAACTTCATCTGAAGCTTAATCGTCAGTTTTTCAAAAGAGTTTGCTGCCATTTTTCTTACTTTCAATCCTGCCCATTTTTTCTTTCTGCCTTTTGTCTTATGAGCATCTTCAGGACTAAAAGTAACTTGCCGAGCGGTTTTTTCAGGTATGATAGCTGATGAGTTCATAATTAATTCTTCCTTGATTTATTGAGTACTTCAACAAATTAATCAGGTTGATGTGAAGTAATTATCCACTATTGAGTTATTACTCAAATGCTTGGTATAGGTTTGCCCATAAGAAGTGTCTTGATACGATAAGGTAAGCTCACTAAATACTATTTACTATTAAACTTTAGTCTCCATAAAGTAGCGTTATTTGTTAACTCAATGATTAATAAGATAAAAATCAAGATATGATTTCATCATAAAAAAACCCTGCAAAAGCAGGGCTCTTTGACAGCACAAGAACTGAACTTATTTGCCCAGTTTCTTGCGAACCGCCTGAAGGGTTCTGAGCTGGGCAGCCGCTTCAGCCAGTTGGGTGGCTGCCCTGGAGTAGTCGAATTCGCCACTTTGGTGTTCCAGGGCTTTTTCTGCCTGACGCTTGGCTTCTTCAGCCGCCGCTTCATTCATGTCGTCGGCTCGCAGTGCCGTATCCGCCAGGATCTTGACCTGGTTTGGCTGGACTTCCAGGAAGCCACCGGACACGTAGAAAACCTCTTCTTCACCATTTTGGGTAATGAGTCGGATCGGTCCGGGTCTCAGTTCGGTCAGCAGCGGAGTATGCCCGGGGGTAATGCCCAGGTCTCCCATAGAGCCGGTAGCAATCAACATCTCTACCTGACCTTTGAAGATCTCCTGCTCGGCACTAACGATGTCACAATCTACGGTTGATGCCATTGGGTCCTATCTCCTCAGAATTGCCCACTGCCCGCCTCCCGTAGGAACATGCGTCTTTTCGGGCAGCGGTCTTATTTACATAGACTTGGCTTTTTCAACCGCTTCGTCAATGGAACCGACCATATAGAAAGCCTGTTCTGGCAGCGCATCAAACTCACCTTCCAGGATACCCTTGAAGGCACGAATGGTGTCTTTCAATGGCACATATTTACCCGGAGAGCCGGTGAACACTTCTGCTACGAAGAATGGCTGAGACAGGAATCGCTCAATCTTACGGGCGCGGGATACGGTCTGCTTGTCTTCTTCTGACAGTTCATCCATACCCAGAATGGCAATGATGTCTTTCAGCTCTTTATAACGCTGCAGTACTGTCTGCACACCACGGGCGACGTCGTAGTGCTCCTGACCAATGACCAGAGGGTCCAGCTGACGGGAGGTGGAGTCCAGTGGGTCGATGGCCGGGTAGATACCCTTGGAAGCGATATCACGGCTCAGTACGACGGTGGCATCCAGGTGGGAGAATGTCGTAGCAGGGGATGGGTCAGTCAAGTCATCCGCCGGTACGTATACCGCCTGAATAGAAGTGATGGAACCGGTCTTGGTGGAGGTAATACGTTCCTGCAGTACGCCCATCTCTTCCGCCAGGGTTGGCTGGTAACCTACCGCAGACGGCATACGGCCCAGCAGTGCCGATACTTCGGTGCCCGCCAGGGTGTAACGGTAGATGTTATCAATGAACAGCAGTACGTCACGGCCTTCATCACGGAATTTTTCCGCCATGGTCAGACCGGTCAGGGCGACACGCAGACGGTTTCCGGGTGGCTCGTTCATCTGGCCGTACACCAGCGATACTTTGTCGATAACGTTGGAGTCGGTCATTTCATGGTAGAAGTCGTTACCTTCCCGGGTACGCTCACCGACACCGGCAAATACCGAGTAACCGGAGTGCTCGATGGCGATGTTGCGGATCAGCTCCATCATGTTGACGGTTTTACCCACACCGGCACCACCGAACAGACCCACCTTACCACCTTTGGCAAATGGGCAAACCAGGTCGATGACCTTGATCCCGGTTTCCAGCAGCTCGTTGGTGGCTGCCTGATCCGCGTAACTGGGTGCCTTACGGTGAATGGCCGCTCTCTCTTCTTCACCGATAGGGCCTTTTTCATCAATAGGATTACCCAGGACGTCCATGATACGTCCCAGGGTTTTGGTACCCACTGGCACCTGAATCGGTGCTCCCGTGTTGGCAACGTTCAAACCACGGGCAACCCCTTCGGTAGAGCCCATGGCAATGGAACGAACGACACCGTCACCCAGCTGCTGCTGAACTTCCAGTACCAGATCCTTGCCATCAACATTCAGTGCGTCATACACTTTGGGCACGCTGTCCCGTGGGAATTCGACGTCGATGACGGCACCGATAATTTGTACGATACGACCGCTACTCATAGTCTTTCCTCACCCCTTAATCTTTTAAACGGCCACGCTTTTAAACAGCCGCAGCACCGCTGACAATTTCAGACAATTCCTGTGTGATCGCAGCCTGACGGGCCTTGTTGTAGACCAACTGCAGGTCATCAATCAGGTTTCCGGCGTTATCGGTGGCACTCTTCATGGCCACCATTCGAGCCGCCTGTTCACAGGCATTATTTTCAACCACCGCCTGGAACACCTGAGACTCGATATAACGTACCAGCAGACCATCCAGCAGCTCTTTGGCATCAGGCTCATACAGGTAGTCCCAGGGTCTCTTCAGGGACGCGTCATCATCCGGTACCAATGGCAGCAGTTGCTGCACTTGCGGCGTTTGGGTCATGGTGTTGACGAAGTCGTTGTGCACCACAAACAGACGGTCAATTTGCCCCTCGTCGTAACGGTCCAGCATCACTTTGACCCCGCCAATCAGGTCGGCAATGTTGGGTGAGTCCCCAATATGCGCCATGGCTGCCACGACGTTACCACCATAGCTGCGGAAAAAGGCGGCAGCCTTGCTGCCAATCAGACAGAGGTCGATGCCGACACCCTGATCAGTCCACGCCTTCATGCTTTCTACGGTCTTCTTGAACAGGTTAATGTTCAAGCCACCGCAGAGACCACGATCAGTAGAGACGATAATGAAGCCAACACGTTTGACCTCACGCTCAACCATAAAGCTGTGCTCGTACTCTGCATTCGCGTTGGCGATGTGTCCTACCACCTGACGAATACGCTCAGCATAGGGGCGGCTGGTTTCCATCCGCTCCTGGGCCTTACGCATCTTGCTGGCAGCCACCATTTCCATGGCGCTGGTAATTTTCTGTGTGCTTTTAATGGACGATATCTGCGTCCGTATCTCTTTTGCCCCGGCCATAATCAGTTTCCAGTTGTCAGTGATCAGTGGTCAGTTATGGGTGGCCAGTTGCCAGTGAGGCTGTTCACTGCCCACTGACAACTGCCCACTGACAACTGATCACCATGTCTGGGTGGCCTTGAACTTCTCAATGACTTCTTTAAGGCCTGCTTCAATCTCGCCGTTGTAGTCCCCGGACTCATTGATGGTCGCCATCAGCGCACTGTGCTCGGCGTTGGCATAGCTGATCAGGGCGGCTTCAAAGTCACCAATCTTGTTCAGGGCCACATCTGCCAGGAACCCTTTCTCAGCGGCAAAGATAACCAGTCCCATTTCCGCTACCGACATGGGGGCGTACTGGGTCTGTTTCATCAGCTCAGTAACCCGCTGACCATGCTCCAGCTGCTTACGGGTGGCTTCATCCAGGTCAGAAGCAAACTGGGCAAACGCCTGCAGTTCACGGTACTGGGCCAGTGCCAGACGGATACCACCGCCGAGCTTCTTGATGATCTTGGTCTGGGCAGCACCACCTACCCGCGATACCGAGACACCGGCGTTCATCGCAGGGCGGATACCGGCGTTGAACAGGTCGGTTTCCAGGAAGATCTGACCGTCGGTGATGGAGATAACGTTGGTGGGTACGAAGGCCGATACGTCACCGGCCTGGGTTTCGATGATGGGCAGAGCGGTCAGGGAACCGGTCTTGCCTTTCACTTCACCGTTGGTGAACTTCTCAACGTAATCCGCGTTCACCCGTGCCGCACGCTCCAGCAGACGGGAGTGCAGGTAGAAGACATCACCAGGATAAGCTTCACGGCCCGGTGGACGACGGAGCAGCAGGGAGATCTGACGATAAGCCCAAGCCTGTTTGGTCAGGTCATCGTAGACGATCAGGGCATCTTCACCACGGTCACGGAAGTATTCCCCCATGGAGCAGCCGGCAAACGGTGCCAGGAACTGCATGGCCGCCGGATCAGCCGCACCGGCTGCCACCACAATGGTGTGGTCCATGGCACCGTGCTCTTCCAGCTTGCGCACCACGTTGGCAATGGTGGACTGCTTCTGACCCACAGCAACATAGACACACTTAACGCCTGTGCCTTTCTGGTTGATGATGGCATCAATAGCCAGCGCGGTTTTACCAGTCTGACGGTCGCCGATGATCAGCTCACGCTGGCCACGGCCGATGGGCACCATGGAGTCAACGGCCTTGTAGCCGGTCTGCACCGGCTCATCCACCGACTGACGGGCAATAACGCCGGGTGCTACTTTTTCCAGGGGAGAGGTTTGCCCGGTTTGCAAGGCACCTTTACCATCAATGGGGTTACCCAGGGCATCAACCACACGCCCGAGCAGTTCATTGCCCACGGGTACTTCAAGAATTCGACCGGTGCACTGAACGGTCTGGCCTTCAGCCAGATCGCCGTAGTCACCCAGGACCACTGCACCGACAGAGTCACGCTCAAGGTTCAGTGCCATACCGTAGACATTGCCCGGGAACTTGATCATCTCCCCGTACATGGCATCCGCCAGACCATGAATACGTACAATACCGTCAGTTACGCTGACAATCGTGCCCTCATTCTGGGCTTCACTGGACACATCAAGCTGCTCGATTCTGCTCTTGATGATGTCACTGATCTCGGAAGGATTCAGTTGCTGCATAGCTTACCTGCCCCACTTAACCACAAACGTACAGTTTTATTGATTCTCAACCCGATGGCTTATTCCGCCCTGGGCACTATTGCTGTTGGCACCTGACAGAAGCCTGAGTGAAAAACTGCACCTTTGGGCTCATGAGCGCCGCGGCCTCCTACTCTCTATTGTTGAGCTCAAGGCTGTATTGATTACTCAGGAAATCATCGCATCGGCGAGCTTGCCCAGCCGGGCACGGAGACTGCCATCAATGACCAGGTCACCCGCTTTGACGATAACGCCACCTAAAATGCTACTGTCGATCTCTGTCACCAGTTGAACAGAACGTCCAAGTCTGGCCGCCATTTTTTCTGCCAGTTTATCTTGCTGCTCCTGACTCAGGGGATACGCTGACGTCACCTGCACCTGCTGGGAACGTTCTTCTTCCGCTCTCAACCGGGCATACAGGACAGCAATTTCAGGCAGCAGTTGCAGACGACGATGTTCTGACAACACCCGAAGATAATTCTCAAACGGCTGATCCAGTGAACCGTCGCCCTGACACAGTCCGATAATGGTTTCTGCCTGTTGCGCACCACTCAATTGCGGATTACCCAGCAGCTCAACCACTTTCTGATAAGCAGTCACACTGGCACAGAGCGACAGCATGTCAGACCATTCGCTCAAACGTGATGCATCACGGGCATATTCAAATGCCGCTTTGGCGTAGGGACGGGCACAGGTTGTTAATTCCATGATCTCCAGCCCTCTTAAAGTTCAGCCGCCAGATCATCAACCAGCTTGCTGTTCGCTGCCTCGTCCAGACGTTCACCCAGAATTCGTTCAGCACCGGCAATAGCGAGGCTTGCCACCTGCGTACGCAGTGCTTCACGAGCCCGGTTAGCGTCCTGCTCAATTTCAGCAGCAGCAGCGGCCTTCAGGCGGTCACCTTCAGCACGGGCCTGTTCTTTGGCTTCATCGACAATCTGGTTTGCGCGCTTGTTGGCTGACTCAATGATGCCCTGGGCTTCAGCTCTTGCTTCTTTCAGCAGTTCAGCAACCTTGTCATTGGCCTGAGCCAGGTCTTTTTCTGCCTTGTCAGCAGCAGCCAGACCATCGGCTATTTTTTGCTGTCGGTCACTCAGCGCTTTGGTCAGAGGTGGCCACACATATTTCATGCAGAACCACACAAAGAACATAAAAGCGATGGATTGGCCGATCAGAGTTGCATTTAAATTCACGCCAACACCTCTTTTAGTTAATGTCGTTGGCTCCTTTCAGAGCCTGGCCTTTTCTCAACGCAGGTCGGCTCCCGGGGGAACCGACCTGCGTGGCTTGGCACCTGGTCGGGCATTAACGTCTTTGCTTAGAGCAGTCCAACGAACGGGTTAGCAAAGGTGAAGAACAGGGCAATACCAACGGCAATCATTGGGATCGCATCCAGCAGACCCGCAACGATGAACATTTTGGTTTGCAGCATAGGTGCAGTTTCCGGCTGACGGGCAACCCCTTCCAGGAATTTGCCGCCCAGCAGGGCAAAGCCAATACCCGTTGCCAGCGCCGCTACACCCAGCATGATGGCAACACTGATTACTGTCAGACCAACTACCAGTTCCATATTTCCTCCCGACTTTTCAGGTCGTGTGTTGTGAGATTCAGTGGTTAGTTAAAGTTAATTTATCCAGTGGGCAGAGCTCCTGACAGGATACGCTGCCCGTTTACCTTTCACTCAGTGATCTTCATGAACGCTGCTCAGATAAACGATGGTCAGAGTCATGAAGATGTAAGCCTGAAGGGTAATAACCAGAATGTGCAGAACAGCCCAGCCAAAATGCAGTGGCAGCTGTGCCCAGCCAATCATGGCAATCAGGATAAATATCAGTTCACCGGCATACATATTGCCGAACAGTCGCAGCCCCAGGGAAACGGGTTTGGCTAACAGGGACACCGTTTCCAGCAGCAGGTTGACAGGAATCAGAATAACCTTCGCCAGCGGATTCTTGCTGGAGAATGGGTGCAGCGCCAGATCAGAAAACAGGCCAGACACACCTTTCACCTTGATCCAGAAGAAGAGCATCAGGAAGAAGACACTGATCGACATGGACATGGTGATGTTCGGGTCTGTCGATGGCACGATCTTCATGTAGGGAATGCCTGCCAGTGTTGCCAGACCGGGAATCCAGTCCACAGGAATCAGGTCCATCAGGTTCATGAAGAAGATCCAGACAAAAATGGTCAGGGCCAGGGGGGCAATCAGTGGGTTTTTGCCATGGAAGGATTCGCGAACGCTGGTGTCCACAAATTCGACAATGGATTCAATGGCATTTTGCAGCTTACCGGGAACACCGGCAGTCGCATTTTTGGCCACAAAGCGGAACAGGAGAACAAACACAAAGCCGAGGAATACCGACCAGAGCATGCTGTCTACATGAATTGCCCAGAACCCCATTTCTTTGGCTTCAGCGGGGGTCAGGGCAAAAGTCCAGGTTGGCTCGGTCAGAACCCCCTGAGGATGCCCATAAGCATCAATTCGCTGATAACCAGCAGGCAGCTGACCATACGTCAAATTCTGCAAGTGGTGCTGTATGTATTCAGTAGCAGTATTTGCCATGGCTAATCCTGTTAATCATCCATTACATTGTCAATATCAAAGCTGCCAGGAGCCTGATCTGAAATCAGACAAAGCCGTAAGCAGCTTTTCCACTTAAACACTTTTCAGCAATCAACCGCCATGGGCGGGGCGTTGTCTACCAACCATTACTTGACTGGCTTTTGCCGACGAACCACCAGCAATGGAGCAAACCAGCTGACTGCCTGAACCATGATAAACGTTCCAAACAGTGCCAGGGGTTCCAGCGGTTTAACCAGGGTAAACACCAGAATAAAACCCGCTGTGGTCAGTACCAGTTTGCCAGCTTCTCCACGGTAAAATGAGCTGACAATCAGTTTTGCCGAGCGTGCGCCGCGATAGCGGAACGCTCGCCATACAAAATACGCATTAGGCAGTGAGCAACAGAGTCCTCCCAGAAACGAAGACAATGTAAAAGTGATTCCCAGAGGAAGCAGTGCCAGGGCCAGCACCGCAGATACCGCCAACTGGACGACAATAACACGATACACTGGTGGCTGTTGGAGCCACATGTATTGACGATGATCAGAACGACCGGACTTGCGGCTGGCAAATCCAGACCAGTCATCACGACCCATTGCTATCTGCTGCTTCCAGGCTTTTGCTTCTGACATACTTCCGTTAACTACTGCTCAGTTATCTTTCCCCGCTTTCATCAGGAAAAGGGGGAGCAAAAGATTATTGCATGCACACCGTGTAAAATTTTGTTGGATTATGTCATCACCTGTTATTTGATTGATGATTTCTGACATCCCAGCGGCCGCAGTATATGGGTAATAGTACCTATATTCAACCGAAACCATACCTGCCAATTAATATTTCACAAAGTCATAAAACATAGAATTCGGTAGAACAGCCGGTCAGCACGCGCCGTATAAGGGAAAGGGGAATATGCCCTGACATTTAGCCGGTAAAAGCAGCGTCTGAGAAATCAAATGCCCTGTGTATAAAAATCAAACGTTTTCAAAGGGCTTGCTTGCAAGGATGAATTGGCACAGCTGAGTAAAAACTGCACTTTTGTACTTTCTCTTATGGGTCAATAGATAAAAATGACGCTTCAGGTTCAGCCCTGTCACCCCAATCGTTGCCATATGCCCGGTATCCAGAGTGGACTTTGCCGCCAGACTTGAAATACAGGCGATACCAACACCGTCACTGACCGCCTGTTTCACCGCTTCTGAACGGTTCAGCACCATGGCAACCTTAGGCGACGGCAGCTGAGTAGCAATCATCTCATCAAACAGTTCCCGCGTACCCGAGCCCGGTTCTCTTAATACCCACAGCTCATTGGCCAGTGAAGAGAGTGGAATATTGCCCTTATTGGCCAATGGATGATCCGGGCTGCAAATAACCACCAGCTCATCTTCCAGCCATGTGGTTACCTCGATATCCGGATGCAGGCAGACACCCTCGACGACCGCAAGATCTGTCTTGAAATCCAGCAGCTGCTGCTCAATGACGCGGGTATTATCAATTTCCAGATCAATTCTGATACCTGGATAACTTTCCCGGAATCGGGCAAGCATTTTGGGCAACAGGTTATTGCCTATGGTGGAGCTGGCATTCAAAACCAGAGAACCCGACTCATAGGATCCATCCCCGGCAAACTGGTTTTCCAGCTCCTTTGCGCGATCAATCAATTCGGATGCCTTTGGCAACAGGGCACGACCGGAATCATTCATCTTCAGACCTGCGCCCTGATTACGGTCAAACAGTGTCCCCAGGTGCTTTTCCAGTTCCGATAACGCCATGCTGGCCGCCGGTTGGGAAATATGCAAACTCTCAGCAGCACCAGTCACCCTTCCGTACTGAGCCACCGCCCGAAATATTTCCAACTGACGAAGCGTAATATGCATTTAATGTACAGCCTATCCATCAACAGAATCAAGGCATAAGAATACTTGATAGGCTCACAAAGTATTATTGATTTTTATAATAATTTCACCGACATATACTGAAATTATCGTTATCCCATCACTGAATTTATTCAGTTAATTCGAGTTGTATCATGAAGAACAGTGGTATCAGCGGCTGGGTTGAGCTGAAGAAACAGACCCCCTATTTTGAAACGATAGTAACTTGCAGACGCATTCTCAGAAAGACAACGCCGTGGAATGATATGGCACTCTTCTTTAAAGAAGCTGACAAGCATATTAAATAGAGCTCAATTGATATCCAGGCAAAGTTATGAATATCAGCCACTTTTCTGTGGCTTTTTTGTCATCATCACAACAAAACGCATAATGCATCAAGCTAGAACAACCGCTATCAATGTTAATCTGATAATTCTAAAAAAACATTAAAAACAAATATTATTGAACAACAATAAAGTTACATAACTGTTTTAGTGACATATTTTAATATTCAAAATATATTCAAGACATCTACCTTAGCAATCAAATTCAAAAGAAAAATTTTACCTGTTTCTTAATTTACACTCCCCGTGTTTATGCTTTAGAACCAACCACCCTTAATAAAAATTGTTCTTTAGTACACCAAATGAAAATGGCAGAAACCAAATTTGTGTTCTATATAAACTCACTGATTAATAACGAAACGCTGTTTTTAATATTTACTCTGAGTTCAAACTTTAAGGTGTCCTATCTTATTTACTCAGAAATTAAACTATTTTAGCAACGCTTCCTTATTTCGAGCCTGATCTATTGCACATAGATAAGGCTTGTAATTTCTTGTACACACATTTGATATGGAATAACCATGAAAAAGATAACGTCACTATTAACCGCGCTTGCGGTTTCTGCAGTTTCTTCATTTGCCCTGGCTACCGGGTGGGATGATGGCTGGTCGGAGAATGATATTTTTGTTGGCCTTGAAGGAGGCTATGCCAAGACCAAAGTGAAGCTTGACGGTTCCGGCACATCGGTTGATGACAGTGACAATACTGGCTTTTTCGGGCTTCGCCTTGGCGGCTTTATGGATGACGAGGCCAGAGTCTATTTCACTGCTGGTTATCTTAAGCCGAAAGACGCTCAATGGGGCTCTAACGGTGTCGATTTTAAAGTTCACGACATTAAGCAGCTTAACCTTCTGGTTTCTGCCGATTATCTATTTATGCCTGAATGGGATGTTCAGCCGTTTGTTGGTTTAACCCTTGGTGCCACAGAAACAAAAGCCAGTGGTTCCTTTACTACTCCCGACGACAAGACAGTTGAAGACAGTTTTAAAAAGAAATGGGGTTTTGCCTACGGAGCCCAGGCAGGTGTAATTTATCAGATTGACAATATCGATCTGGAAGCTGGCGTAAAATACCTGACCAACGGCATTTCTAACCATTTCCAGGGGCTTGAGGATACCAAACTGAAAGTAAACGACTCTTGCCAAGCTTACGTTGCCGCATCCATCCACTTTTAAATGACTCACCAAAGGCCCTGCTCCGTTATGAAGTCAGGGTCTTTTTTTAACTACTCCCTGATCACATGCGGCACAAACCTTGAGCTGTCCCTGGTTATCACCGAGTTATCTTCCCTTATACCAATGCCTGCCGGACGATCAGCAATAACCCAGCTGCCGATCAGCGTGTGGTTTCCGGCAAATACCGGCAGAGGCTGATATTTCTGTAGAACATAGCCACTATCGACATAGGGCCCATCAACGGTCACCGTCGTCTTACCATTGTCCATCACCGCGATGTTTGCACCTTCTCTGGAAAAAACCGGTTTCTTAACGTAATGACTTCCCAGGTCATCTCCCGGTTTTTCATCCTCGAAATAGCAGGGTAAAAGATTAGGGTGTCCTTTGAATTCCTGCCACAGAAGGGGAAGGATTGCCTTATTTGACAGAATGGCCTTCCACGGAGGTTCAAAAAATAATGTATCGCTGCCCGGAAGGTAACTCCCGAACGCTTCTTCAAACATAAACTCCCAAGGGTAGAGTTTAAACATTCCGGGAATGGTTCTATCTTCCAGGTCGGTAAACTGGCCCTCCGGACTGATACCGATGTCCTCAGTGTAAATAAACTGTGTACCAAGTCCTGCCTGAACAGCACAGTCACGGAAGTATTCAACCGTTCCATAGTCTTCTTCGGAGTCTTGACTGCAAGAGAAGTAAAGTGGCTCACCGGCCATCTTCTGCTTTTTCAGTAACACCAGTGCTTCAATCAGCATTTCCTGAATGATATTGAACTGATCGATCTCTGGCGGAAGCTTCTTCTCTTCCACCATCTGCTCCAGCCAGAGCCATTGAAAAAAAGCAGACTCATATAATGACGTAGGCGTGTCTGCGTTATATTCATAGAACTTTGCAGGTGATTGACCATCGTAGGAGAAATCCATTCGTCCATACAGATGGGAATCCCTTCTCAACCAGGACTCACGCACATAGTCCCAGAAAAATCGGGGAATTCGCAGACGCTCCATCAGTTGTTCTGAATTCACAGCTTTATCCACAAGGTGCAGGCACATCTGGTGGATCTCTGCGGTAGGATCTTCAATATCCTGCTCGACCTGCTTTATAGTGAACTGATAATAAGCAGTCTCATCCCAATAGGCTTCCCCACCAATGGTGTGGAACTTAAACCCAAGGGACTCCGCCAGTCTGGTCCAATCTTTTCTTGGCGCAGAGGTAATACGCAGCATTATCCCCCCCAGCTTCCTCTTGCGGCAGAACGGCTGCCAAAACCACCACGCTTCATAGTAGTACTTTTTATTGAAGGCTTGGTCAAAGAAGGCTTGGCCGTTGCTTTTTTATCAACGATGACCTTTCCCTGCTGATAACTGCTGCCAACCCTATCGTAGTTACCCGTCCGGAAAAAACCGCCGCTCCCAAGATAGAGAGGAATAACCGTAAAAGAGCTTCTGCTCGAGCCAGGCTCTGCGGCAAGCATAAAGCCTTCCATGGTTGGAATATACTCTCCGGAAGCCAGTTGCTGGCATGTCGTGCCGAAGTCCTGCTGGCAGTCTGAGGCGGCATTATATTTGGGTGCCATCATTAAATGGTTCTGCCAGGCCTTGTTGTGTTCATACCGGCAAACTGAATCGGATATCACGCCATCACTGATGCAACTGGCTACGTCTTTATAAACCAGCGCTTCTCTGGCGGAATCTGTGCAGCCACTGAGCACAAACGGAGCGGTTCCCATAATGGCAAGCTGCAACTTCTTTGAACGCTTCATTATTCCCTTAACTCCGGTACTAATAGGTCAAACAGGCAGCGTTCAATAAACCGGCTGCGATTGATACTCCCCCCAGCCAGATACCAGAAGCCAGCTTATTGTCTGCAATATGCTCTGAGATTTGCGGAATAAACAGTCTTAGTCCAAAAAATGTAGCCAACTGAACAATCAGGGCAACACCGCCCCAGAGCGCCATATCCACCAGGTCAATCGAGTTTTCAATGACACTGGCCAGGGGCAGAACAAAGCCGATTAAACTGCCAGCAAAAGCAATGGCAGCAGCCGGCACATCCGCCCTGATCAATTTCATCTCTTCATGGGGAGTACACCAAGTGTAAACCAGGACATAAATCCCCGTTAATACCAGCGCAACGGCAAAATAGGCAAGAAAAAGAGGAACTCCGGCTAAATAGTCGGTAATGGCGATCATATTGTTACATCCTGAACATTATTGGAACTGACTGACAAGGATACCCTTGCCAGACCGGAAATTCATTCATGCCGTATTGGTCAAGTGATCGTCATGGCTGAAAGATCAAGATCAAACCCTAAACTTACGACAGCTGTTGCTTCATCCTCACCACTGAACTCAAGGGACGCCAGAAGATACTCATAACGCTCACTGCCACTGATTTGTCGCTGATAGAGCATGGCCAGATGGTCTACATCATAAGCCGTTACCGACTCATCACGACTGTGAACCGTTTCCGTGAAATTGACCGGTTCAATCCGACCGGGAACCGCCTCATCCCAGACCCGGCGGTAATCTGTTTCATTCAGCTCAAAGTGCTTATCACCAATCAAACCGGAGTCACTGACCCAAAGGCTCGCACCGCTCTCACTGGCAATATTATGGGTTTGTGCAAAGACAAAGAATTTTATGTCATCAATGTTCTGCGTTTCATAACCGCCACTGGTTGATATCTGAATAAAGCCATCATCCGACGTATAAAAGCGGCACAGCGAAGCACCGGCCCCTAAATCAATGAAGCCTGCTGCCTCAATCGTCTGAATCCCTTCTGGCAAGGTGAATCCCAACTGCTCACGGATCATCTGGAAAGGTAACAAATCCAATTCAACCGCAGTTCCCAACCGCAAATTAAGCGGCGATGGTAAAACAACACTCTTGCTTTCGTCTTCTTTCTTACGCTTAAACCAGTCAAAGATCATAAAAACAAACCACCCTTTGAAACGCTTGATAGAGAAATCGGGACTATACTCTTAAACCCCTGACAGATGGCTACGAATAGAAAGAGAACGTGTTATGTCTGAGTCATCACTGGCGCTATTTCTGATAGCGACCCTGATCCTTTCCCTGGCTCCGGGTCCGGATTTACTGTATATCACCACCCGTGGGCTTTCCCAGGGAGCCATGGCTGGATTCATTTCTGCACTGGGTGTGCATACCGGTGTGCTTATCCATACTATCATTGCATCTCTCGGGCTATCTGCCCTGATAGCCTCATCCACCATGGGCTTTTCGCTGATTAAATATGCCGGGGCGGCTTATCTCTGTTACCTGGGAATCGGAACGCTCTTTTTTTCGAAAGGTGAGCATAGCAATGAACAGTGTATTTCCAACGCCGCCCTGAAAAAGATTTTTTATCAGGGTGTGATTACAGATGTGCTGAATCCGAAAGTCATTCTTTTTTTTCTGGCTTTTTTTCCACAATTCATTGATCCGTCGAGCCCCTCGGCTCACATTGATATCTTAATGCTTGGCCTGACGTTTGTGCTGGTAGCCTTTCCGATTGATGCAGCTGTTGGGCTGTTTGCTGGCAGTGTTGGCAAACAAATACTCCACTGCAAGCAACGCATGCAGTGGGGCAAATGGATGACTGGCTCAGCGTTCATTCTTCTCGGCATCGGGACCGCGTTTACCTCACCCCCATCATGACTAACCCTGACGAGCCTTCAGACGTTCCAATACGCTGGAGGCATCAGCATCACCCTTGGTGATACCCGCCGCCTTGAGTTTGGCCTGCAGATCATTCTCAGCAGTATCACCGGAAAGTTCACTGGCCGCTTCCATCTGGGCAGCCCTCTCTGCCTGCCGTTGTTTGATTCGTTCCAGAGAATCCGTTGCCGTCGCCATTTTTGAGTTAACACCGCTGTGTTTGGCGGCACAGGCAGCCTGTGCTTTTTGTACGGACTCTGTCGCTTTAACCGTATCAACCTGCTGCTTGAGACGACGAAGGTTGGCTTCTGCATCCGTAATGGCCTTTTTCAGGCTGACGATGCTGCCCGCAAAGCTCTTTTCCATTTCCAGTTCTGAATGAAGCTGCGCCTCATACTCGGCAATCTTGCTGGCAACGTCTGTGGCCAGCGATTCATCGCCCTGATCCAGGGCTTTTATGGCGTAGCCTTCATATTCAGCCACTTTTTCCTTCAGCTCGGCACACTTTTGTGAGGAGAGTTTTTGCTTGGCCATGATGCCAGCCAACTGAGTCTTGGACTGCTGCAGCTGATCACTCGCCTCACGAATTTCCTGATCCAGAATACGCAAAGCATTGCTGTCTGCAATCGCTTCACCGACTTCGTTGGTCGCCCCTTTCAGGGCCGTCATCACTTTACTCCAAATGCTCATGGTATTTACCTGTTTTAATGCTTGATGGTATTAAGCCACTGACTCAGAAGTCAGGTGATTCCCATAGGCTTCTGTCGCCTTGATGGCATTGGCTGCCAGTGTTTCTATTTCCTGCACGATATTCTGCAGTGAAGACGATGAACTCAGTGCACCAAAAATGGTGTAGTACTCATTGCCATCCGGAAAGCGATCCAGACTGATCGTCGACAGCGGAAATAATTTGTGAGTACGCAAAACCTCATCATTTAACGCAACCGGGTCCTTGACCAGTGAAAAAGGCCAGAGCACCGCATCGGCAATGATCTGCTCCCCGGAAACCGTCAGGTAGATAGGCAGATCACCAAACTCAACCATACTGATTTCCAGACAGGGCTCAGTCCCATCCACCAGATTCAACACCGCATTACCACTGGTACTCAGTGGGTCATTAGCCAACGCTTCGTATAAGCTTTGAATCGTCCAAACACTTGATGACTGGGTCATGATGGTAGGTCCTGGTGGTTGATAGGAATCGATTTGCCGTAGTTGCTGCTCAATGTCCCGCAGCAGGCTGGCGTTTTCTGGCATAATCCAGATTTCTTTTTTTACCAGCCCCTGCTCTCTCATCCTGGAGCGAAACTGTCGCTGATAATGTGCAGCGTTTTTCCGCAAGGCCATGAATGAACTCTCTGTATTAGTGGATTGCCTGACCAGTTCAGTGATCAGGCAATCCATTACATGTAACAAATATTACATGTAATATAAAGGTCGTATTGTTTTTTTCAACTGCCTGCTATGTAAACTTTTTATCACGCTTGCGAAAAGATAGCGTCTTATCGTCGCCAATACGCCGACGTAAACATCACCAGAACGGTAATGACCTCCAATCGTCCCATCAGCATGCCCGCTGCCAATACCCACTTGGCCATATCAGGCAGTGGTGCAAAGTTACCGGAAGGACCAATAATGTCTCCAAGCCCCGGCCCAACGTTGGCAATGGCTGTGACCGCTCCTGTCAGGCTGGTAATAAAGTCCAGCCCCATCAAACTGAGTAGCAGTGTGATGATGCCTGTCAGCATCAGAAAGAAAAAAGTAAACCCGACAAATGAGCGAATAATATCAGAGGTCAGTGGCTGACCATTGTATTTCATGCTGAAGCAGGCCCGGGGGTGGCTCAACAGCTTCAGCTGCACATTAAGCAGCCTCAGCCCCAGCTGAAAGCGAAAGATCTTTACACCGCCAGTGGTAGAGCCTGAGCAACCGCCAATAAAACTCAGGAAGAAAAACGAAGCTCCGGCAAAGCCTCCCCACATTGAGTAGTCGGTAAGGGCAAAGCCAGTGGTACTTATGACAGATGTCGTATTGAAGGCAACCAGATTCAGTGCAGCAAAAACGCCGTAGTCAGAGTTCAGCACTAACCAGGCTGTCATGGTGACCCAGAGAATCCCAATCAGCTTAAGAAAGCCCCGAACCTGACAATCTTTCCATAACGGCTCGGCATTACCCGACAGAAATCTTACTAACAGAACAAAGGGAAGACTGCCCAGCAACATAAAAATGATGCCAGCCCAGTGGATGACAGGGGTGTCAAAATGTGCCATTGATGCATCGGAGGTGGAGAAACCACCGGTTGAGAGCGTTGCCATTGCGTGGTTGATGGCTTCAAAAGCCGTCATTCCTCCCATGTAATAGGCCATGGCACACAATGCGCTCAACCCCAGGTATATCTGAACGATCCGCTTGGCAATCACACCGGATCGGGGCATTACTTTTTCCGACCAGTCGGAAGACTCACTCTGAAACAGACGCATACCACCCACCTTAAGAAAAGGCAGAACCGCAACCGCCATGACAATAAAGCCAATCCCCCCCAACCATTGAAGGACTGAGCGCCACATCAAAATACCCGGATTCATATTATCCAGACCGACCAGCACCGTAGAGCCCGTGGTGGTAATGCCTGACATGGTTTCAAAGAATGCATCAGTAAAGCTGATTTCTGTTTCAAAAATAAAAGGCAGCGCACCAAACACACAGACCAATATCCAGCTTGAGTTGGTCAGCAGGAAAACCTCCCTGGACCGGAATCCAAAGACTTCTGTTTTGCACGACCAGCATAAGATACCACCCACGACAAACGTCAGCAGTGGCGACAGTGTGAAAGCCAGGTAGTGAGCAGGCGTATTAAAAAAAATATTGGTAAACAGCGGGATGCACATCAGTGCCGCCAGCGTCATCAATAAAAGTCCAATGACGTATAGTACAGGTTTGTAATGCATGGTCTTAAAGAAACTTGAGAGCTTTTGCGTTTTGTTCTCGAAAAATAATGATCTGGCTCATCAGGCCTATGGTCTGAAACTTTTTTTGGTTCAGCAGGTCTGAATGACGGGAAAACAGCCAACGGCCAATTATCAGAAAACATTATTATCAGTATGCGCAGGTGTGTCTGTAAAAGCTTACACCTAGCCATTCTGTATATTCCCATACCAATCCATGAGCTAGGAGGCTGTCCGAGAATAGACTGCCCTACTGCGGTGGCAGCAAATTGGTCTAAAAGGTCGGAAATTTTTAGCAAATAGAACCACTATTCACTAAAAATTTCCGACTTTTTATCCTCAATTTTCTGCCATCCTCGCTACGGGCGCTATTCTCGGACAGCCTCCTAGATGATGGGGGAGAAGTCATTGTATCAACCGTCTTAACACAACGGCTGACTATGAAAAACTGAGGTAAATCACCACAGAGGTTGAATAGTTATGGGTACAGACATACATGCATACGCTGAGTTCAGAAATAATTTTGGGCAATGGGAAGAAATCCCGGACTATAAACCTTTAAGCGATCGCGATTATGGTGTTTTTTCATTTGTTGCCGGTGTTCGTTTCAGAAACGACTTCCTATAACTATGACAAGCCCTTGCGAGACAGAAACATTGAAGCGGCTCATGTTCCAGAAGAGTTCGTTACTCATACTGTCAGAGAGGCTCTGGGTGAAGGTTATTTTCAGGACCTGGCCCAACTACAAAAGAGTAAAGCAGAGCGCATCGTCTTTTGGTTTGATTCATGACCCTGCAGATCTGCAAGCCCATGGGAACAGTAGTATCTGAACTCTTACCCTACTCCTTCGTGACTAAACAACAACCTGACTGCATACTTGCCAACAAAAAAATCCCGATAAATTGCTTTATCGGGATTTTCAGCCTTGAGCGTACTCAAGGTAAATAATGGTGCCTGGCGATGACCTACTCTCACATGGGGAGACCCCACACTACCATCGGCGATCGGTCATTTCACTGCTGAGTTCGGGATG
>NZ_JBLYZG010000075.1:0-20936 GCF_049310245.1 Endozoicomonas sp. ALB115
GGCAGTGGGCAGTGGGCAGTGGGCAGTGGGCAGTGGGCAGTGGGCAGTGGGCAGTGGGCAGTGGGCAGTGGGCAGTGGGCAGTGGGCAGTGAACGCTTTTTCTGCCAACTGGCTACTGTCAACTGCCAACTTGTAATACTTGGCTCGCAAGCGAATTACATAGGTTATATGGAGCTCTTAACCGGAATTGAACCGGTGACCTCATCCTTACCAAGGATGCGCTCTACCGACTGAGCTATAAGAGCATGAATCTCAAAAAAGAACGAAAGAGATGCAATCTGGAGCGGGTAGCGGGAATCGAACCCGCATCATCAGCTTGGAAGGCTGAGGTTCTACCATTGAACTATACCCGCACAAACAAACCTTATTTATGCAGAAGCTTCAATACATCCAACAAAGAATACAAGAGAAGCCAGCAGTCTCCAAGCATCAAGAATCAGTTTTTCGATTTACTTAACACAAGGAAGTGAAATCTGGTGGTGGGGGCTGGATTCGAACCAGCGAAGCTTTCGCGTCAGATTTACAGTCTGATCCCTTTGGCCACTCGGGAACCCCACCAGATGCTGCGCTATTTTATTCAGGAAGTTTTCTTTGTCAACCCGGCTTTTCCTCTTCAGCAACCATGTTAATTGGTCACCTCCGTTTGTCGTCCTGGCTAACTGTCTCCCTGAGCAGCGAGGCGTATACTAGAGAAACTCTTGGTCCGTTGCAATGCTTTTACATCACTTTTTTCAGTGCATCATTCTTCTTGCAGGCCGTTCTTAAGGTTTTCAATTCAGGAAACTGGTCAGTAGCCTCATCCCAGAATGACGTACTCAGCTTTTCTTCTACTGCGGCATCCATCTCAAGCCACCATTGCTCAGGAACTCTGGGCAGGGACTTGATCGCGACCTCATAGCCCGCATCCATTAAGCGACGACTTACGGCTTTTGCAAATTCACTGCGGGAAAAAAGCCCCAACGAGATCCCATTGGTCAGTTCGCCCTGGGTAATCACAAAGCTGTCGATTCTCTGGGCCTGAAGTTCCCTTAACAGCCGTATTGCCGCATCCCTGCTGGCCAGTGGCGGTATATGAACCCAGTAATCCTGCTGCTGACTGCTTTCGTCTGCACGCTCTTTGCTGCTAACACCTACGGCAAACAGGCGCTGCTGCAACTCATCCACCTCGATCACATTGGCCAAAGGCCCGACGATCAGACATTCCTGGACGGTATCACCGGAATACAGCGAGGTTTCCAACGTTGGCTGAACTTCAGTCTCATTTCGCAGAGACTGAAGATAATCTTCCGTCTCAGTCAACAGAACCAGTCGCTCACCTGCGGCTTCGGTATAGGCACTATCACTCTCAGGCAGCCAGTAACCCACCCTGGACTCCTGCCATGAGCCCCAGGCAAAGTAACTGATATTGGCAAACACAAGAAAAATTACTGTCAAACGCATTTTATATAACGGAGTTACTCCCCTCCTGTTCGAAAGCAAGCGCCAGACCATCCATCACCAGCGCGGGATGATGGTAACACTCACCCAGATACGGCTGAATCAAGGTAGCGTCACCTCCGGTGAGATAAACCGGGCAGTCTTTGCCGCAAGCCGTTTTATACTGCGCCTGTTGTGTATTAATCATGGCTACGGCCATGGCCAGAATACCGTTGTTAATGCACCCGGCAGTGCTTGTTCCGGGCATTATCGTTGATGCTTCTGCTGCTACCATGGGAAGTTGTGCTGTCCTGGTGTGCAGCATGCTCTTCATCAGGCCGACACCCGGTACAATATAGCCCCCCAGGTGGTTCCCGCCGTCACTCAACAAGTCAATGGTAATGGCAGTACCACAGCTCACCACCATTTTTTTGCAGGGCTCTTTATTCTCTGCCCTGTCCAGATGATGGGCCGCCAGCATAGCCAGCCAGCGATCAACGCCCAGACCAGGATAGGCAGCTTTCACGCCCCGGCACTGCTCTTTAACCTCGGCCTTTAACAGGGATACATTAAAGTGCTGATTAACCGCAGTACTCAACTGCGCAAAACGCTCATCACCGGAGACGATGGCCGCCCTGGCCGAATCGACCGGCCCAATTTGATCCAACAGCTTTGGCAATTCGTGTTGCCAGTCTTCGCTGTTGGCAAGAAAGCCATGGGAAGTGATGTGGCCGCTATTCAGTAGCCGCCATTTTAATCGGCTATTGCCTGCATCCAGTTCCAGAATTCTCATGATGACTTGCTCTTTGTGGGTGACGCGGCCTTTAATGAAACCTCACCGCCATTGAAAGTCATCATACCTTCACGGGTCTGCAATAACAGTCCACCATGACCATTCACCCCGGAAGCTACGCCAGACAACGTTTTACCGGAAGCGTCCAGGACAACCTCCTGCCCGGCAAAAGCATCATAGCGCTCCCACTGGTCTTTGAAATGGCTGAAGCCCTGATGACTGAAAATATCCAGGGTACGGCACAACTCGTTGATCAACTCACTGGCTACCTGATTTCGGCTCACTGTGGTACCACACACCCGCTGCATATCCACTGCGGGCTGGCTGATACTGTTGATCTGTTGCTGGCTCAGGGCAATATTGACGCCAATACCGATGATCACCTCGCAGTCTCCGGTTGGGTCTCCGTGCACTTCCAGCAGGATGCCACTCAGCTTCTGAAAACCGTCGGGCGAGTTCCACAGCAGATCATTAGGCCACTTCAGTTTGAGATCACCGCCACCGCTGCGTTCAAGCGCTTTCAGCACAGCCAGACCGACCGCCAGGCTCAGCCCTTCGAGGGATGCCATGCCGGCACTGTAAAACCAACGTACAGACATGCTGATGGTCGAACCAAAGGGGTTATCCCAGGCTCTGCCCCGCCGACCACGGCCGCTGGTCTGATATTCTGCCAGACACACCCCTTTTATTAACGGACTGGCAACAGGAATCTCTCTGACCAGATCATTGGTAGACGCTGTTTTCAAACAGGTGTGGACAACCACCGACTTTCTGGCGGATGGGGCCAGGGCATTGAGAATACGTTCACTATCCAGCAACTCAACTCCCGGGTGCAGCCGGTACCCCCGGCCTTTGACTGAATCAATTTGCAGGCCGAGCGTTTCCAGCATTTTCAGCTTTTTCCAGATCGCAGCGCGACTGATCCCCAACGCCTTGCCCAGCGCTTCACCGGAGTGGAAACCGCCATCAGCCAGAAGTTCTAATACCTTTTCCATTTATAGGAAATCCACATACCTGTCAGGAAACTGAATATTATATCAGGCCAGAGCGTTAAGCGGACCCAATGCCTGATAGCTTCTCCCGGGAACTCTGCTCTATACTGCACTTTCTCCAACAAAAACAGATGGATCAGGGAAACCGCCGATGAGCATTTTCAAGTCCCACATCACCCGGATGAGCGCCTATTCTCCGCCACTTGAAGGCAGAGACCCTCATCATAATCTGCTGTTGGACTTTAATGAGAGAACGCTGCCCGTCAGTGAGCATGTCAAACAGGCACTGATTGACTATATCAATGAGGATCGTCTGCAGGTGTACCCATCCTATGGCGACCTGACACGGAAAATCGCTGACTACGCAAACGTCGATGAACCCCAGGTCATGATCACTAATGGTTCTGACCAGGGCATTGATATTATTATCCGTGCGGCCTGCACAGAAGGTGATGACATCATCATCCCCGGCCCAACCTTCGCGATGTACCGCCAGTGCGCCAATATTGAAAAGCTGAACATTATTGAGCCAGACTATACGCGGCAAACCGGCTTCCCGGTTAACGCAGTATTGGACGCCATCACCGCAAAAACCCGGCTGATTGTCATCGCCAACCCGAACAACCCCAGCGGCACGCAAATCCAGCGTGAAGATATTCTGACCATTGCCAGGTCCGCACCCAATACCGCCCTGCTGGTTGATGAATGCTACTTTGAATACTCTCAGGCCACCGTGGCGGATGCGGTTATGGCATACCCGAATATTCTGGTCACACGCACCTTCTCTAAAACCTGGGGTCTGCCTTCCATTCGCCTGGGCTACGTGATCAGCCACCCTGACAACATCCGGGCGCTGCTGAATATCCGTGGCCCTTATGATGTTAACCAGTTTGCCGCTGTGGCCATCAATGCCGCCCTGGACCATCCGGAGTATACCCGTCAGTACGTCAGGGAAGTTATGGAGTCATCCAAGCCCTTGTTTGAGCAGTTCCTTGATCAACAGGCCATTCCCTATTGGCCCAGTGCGGCCAATTTCATCTGGGCATTTCCGGATAATCCTGAGGTCATTGAGCTGCACCTGCGCAGCCATGGCATCCTTGTTCGCCCAAAGTCTGACCAGACTGGGCGAAAGGGTCTGAGAATAACACTGGGTGATATTGCCCAGACCCGGCAGCTGATCGAGAGGATTCAGGAGGGGCTTTCCATTGCCGGAGCCGCTTGACTGGCTAAGGGCGCTTTACTGGCTAAGGGCTCTTTATTGGCTGAAGGCTCTTCCAACTCCCGCACATCATGCGTCATGCGCATTGGGCAGAAGTTTGGTCCGCACATGGAACAGAAACCCGCATCCTTGGCGCTGTCCTGAGGGAGGGTTTCGTCGTGGTAGGCTTTTGCGGTATCCGGATCCAGGGCCAGGTTAAACTGGTCCTCCCAGCGGAACTCAAAACGGGCACGGGACAGCGCATCATCCCTTAGTTGTGCCCCCGGATGACCTTTGGCGACATCTGCCGCATGGGCAGCAATTTTGTAGGCGATCAATCCCTGTTTCACATCCTCACGATTGGGCAGGCCAAGGTGCTCTTTTGGTGTCACATAACAGAGCATTGCACAACCAAACCAGCCAATCATCGCTGCACCGATCCCGGAAGTAATATGGTCATAGCCGGGGGCGATATCCGTCGTCAGTGGACCCAGCGTGTAAAAGGGTGCCTCGTGGCAATACTCCAGCTGTTTATCCATATTTTCCTGAATCAGGTGCATCGGTATATGCCCGGGGCCTTCAATCATCACCTGCACATCATGTGCCCAGGCTTTCTTTGTCAGTTCACCCAACGTTTTCAGTTCGGCAAACTGTGCCGCATCGTTGGCATCAGCCACCGATCCCGGGCGCAGCCCATCCCCTAATGAAAGCGTAATGTCGTATGCCTTGCATATCTCGCAGATCTCATCAAAGTGTTCATAGAGGAAGTTTTCGCTGTCATGCATTTCACACCACTGCCCGAGAATCCCACCGCCCCTGGAAACAATACCGGTCACCCGATCAGTGGTCAGTTTCACATGGTCTCTCAGCGTTCCGGCATGAATGGTGAAATAATCTACCCCCTGCTCTGCCTGCTCAATCAAGGTGTCCTTCATCACCTCCCAATTAAGATCCGCTACCTTGCCGTTTACTTTCTCCAGTGTTTGATAAATAGGCACGGTGCCAATCGGTACCGGTGAGTTTCTGATAATCCACTCCCGGGTCTCATGGATATGTTTACCGGTGGAAAGATCCATCACCGTATCGGCCCCCCAGCGGGTTGCCCAGAGCAGTTTTTCAACTTCCTCCTCTATGGTGGACGTCACCGGTGAATTACCAATATTGGCATTGACCTTCACCAGAAAGTTACGGCCGATAATCATTGGCTCAGCTTCGGGATGGTTAATATTCGCGGGTATAACCGCACGACCGGATGCCACCTCCTGACGAACAAATTCGGGGGTTATCTTTGCTTCAGGCCTTCCCATGTTTTCCCTGATGGCGATATATTCCATCTCCGGTGTGATTATTCCCTGCCTGGCATAATGGAGCTGAGTCACATTTCTTCCAGACAGGGCACATCTGACGGGGGCAGATGACTGAAAGCGCACCGGCTCAACCTGAATATCCTGTTTTCGTCGCAATGCATAGGTTGAAGACTGGGCACTCAACTCTTCTGAGTCTTCTCGTGCCCGTATCCATTCTGAACGGATAGGCGGCAGGCCCTTAAGCAGATCCAGGCAGTATTCCGGATCAGTATAAGGACCGGATGTGTCGTACACCCGAACGGCAGATTCAGTGGATAACTTACTGTACTCTCCGTGTCTCTGCCCAATGGTTATTTCCCGCAGGCCCACACGAATATCATGGCGGCTGCCGGGAAGGTAAATTTTCCGTGAAGCAGGAAATGAACGACAGGCTTCTACCAGAAGTGACTGACTGTCAGCAATTGGAGCACGCATCTGAATACCCTGAAGTTGAGAGTTACCGACCATGAATATCCCTTATCTATTGTTATTGGTATGGCTTGCCGGTGTCTCAGGCCAGAGAAAAGGAATAGACGGTTTTTGCTAGCTTGACTCGTCAAGGTTAGCAAGAAGCTGCTTGATTTAAAGCAAAACAATGCTTTGAGATATTAAAGGCATGATTGGCCAAAAGCGTGATCAGCCATCCACCAGATAGCAACCCGGTACTCTCTTCTCTTGTTCCCTTCGCAGGTATTACCCTGAGCAGGTTCAACGAATTTGCTGCACATATATCCGATAAAATGCAGCGATCTCAGCTTTCGCACTCCGACAAGATGGGAAGATTATAAAGGCACCCTCACTGAAAAAGTAGTACCGGGTCAGGAATAATCCCCTTCCAGCTCTTTAAGCAACTTGCCCATATATTCCCTGAGGTAATCCGAATTCCGCTCTGCCATTCTGCGTCCGGCGGACGTCTGCATGGTGTCAGACAGCTTCAGCAACTTCACCTGGAAATGATCCAGCGCGTATTCACGATCATCAAGGGCCCGGTGCTCAGCCAGTGGGTCTTCGGGGTCGAACATTTTTCGCCGCAGCAGGCCCGATGTATAAAAAACCCGGGCCAGCCCGATAGCTCCCAGAGCCTCCATCCGATCAGCATCCTGAACCACTTTGGCTTCAATGGTTTCGGGCGCAATGCCCGCAGAATAGCTGTGACTGGCCACCGAGTGACAGACGTTATCAATCAACTCAGCAGGAAACCCCATATCCTCAAGGCAGGTTCTGGTCTTTATGGCAGCCAGCGAAGAGGCCCTGGACCTCTCAGGATGATCTTTTGGCAACACCACAATATCGTGAAAGTAGCAGGCAGCGAGAACCACCAGTGGATTCACAGACACCTGCTCCAGATCCATGATCTGCTGCGCCGTTTTCCAGACCCGCTGAAAATGGGAAAAGTCATGGGAGTGGTCATCATGGTCGTGGTGCATGGATTGTAGCCAGACGATAATTTTCTGCTCCCAGGTACTCAGGGTGTCGCTGCTGCTATTGCTCATGAGTTCAAAAAGACTGTAAGTGGAGGGATAAATTTAAATGAATGAAATTATTTAAAGTGATTGTACTGTGGCTGCGGAATATTTTCAGCGCATGATTTATATCGGTGACTGTATGCGGTAACGGGCAACCGTACAGGTACTCCACCCCTCAAAGCGATCAAGTGTCATCCCCAGTTGTTGCATAACGCCCTGGGCAAACTCATTAGTGGGGGTTGTATAAGAAATAATCTCTTCCATACCCAGCTGGTTAAAGCCGAATTGAGTCACTGCCTCAACAGCTTCCAGCACCAGCCCCTGTCCGCGGTAAGCGGGTAAAAAGCGCCAGCTCATCTCAATATGCTTGCCATAGGGAGAAAAGCCACAATAGCCAATTAGCTGGTTATTCTCTTTGAATACCACCGCCCAGCGCGACCACCCCCATTTATCCAGTTCCGCCTGGTAGCGCCACAACTCGGTTTCTGCAAGGCTTGCGGGCTCTGTGGCCATGGCATCTGAGGCACCGGGAGGTGTTTCGCCCAGTAAGGCGGAGTACGCATCGACATCCTGTAACTGCCAGGTACGAAGTATCAGACGGGGCGTATCAGTAACAATCAGCACGGTAAAATAGTCTCCAGAAACTTTGCTCCAACAAAATAATTACTCCGCCATTTGGACAGTTAGATGATCTGAAAGTTCTCATTAATCAGATGACCCGATGAATACAACTGACTGATTTATTGATACTAATATCAAGAAAAACAACTGCCTTCGTCAGACCAGAGAATGCCAATAGATCATCAGGCAAAACCTGAACCCAGACCACCTGATGATCAGGCAAAAGCGAAGAGAGCCTGAAACTGCAACCTTTTACGAGCAGATGTTGATTTCACAGGCTGTGCAACTTCTTTCCCTATATTAGTGTGCGCAGATTGTCAAAAGTTCCCTGATTCTATAAACCGGAAACGGATGGCTAAATCCGGGCTCCATGCCTCCGCTATCGAAAGCAGCCTAAGTAGTTGGCCAAATGGAATCGTATATTTCTGGCTAAGTGGGCAGTTGCTATGCAAGGCGCAACGTAGGGAGCATAGCCGTAGCTATGTGACCGGAGTTGCAACGCCGCAGAGTGACTGACAACTTAGTCAGAAATATATGATTTCATTTGGTTAACTACTTATGCCCACCTCAAATCAGGCATTCCAATACCGTTAATATCCTGCTGGTGATGTTTTGCAATTTCGGGGCAGGGCCTTTCGGAATGATCCGGGTCGGGTTAATTCCTGTACGACTGTGATAATAATGTCGTCTTATGCAGGAAAAATCTGTGCTGTATACCGGCAAAACCGACTCGCCAATGAGACACTGCAATCCATTAAAAAAGCCTTACTGCACAGGCAGTTAGATGATAGAAAGAGTTATAGGCACATCACTCTTGCCTTAACAGCAATGTAGAGTTATACCTGTTTTCAACCGCTGACAGGCAAAGGAACTGCCAGTAACTGGCGATATTAACCAGGGCGTGTATTTCGAATGTAAAGTGGAGAATAACAAGTGGCTATCGTTTCCATACCTGAGCCTGAAAAACAGATCACACTGGGCATCAGCTCCTGCCTTTTGGGCCATAAAGTGCGCTATAACGGTGGGCACAAACGCTCGTCTTTTTGTGTCAACACGCTGGATAAATTCTTCCACTTTGAGCCGGTCTGTCCTGAGATGGCTATCGGGCTGGGAACCCCCAGAGAGCCCATCCGGCTGGTCGGCCAACTGGCTGAAGCATCACAAACTACCGGCCAAAGTTCATCGTCTGCACCCGATAAACAGTTGCAAATCCGGGTAGTCGGCACTGAAAATTCCAGTCTGGATGTAACGGATGCTCTGACGCAGTATGGTCATGATATGTCTGATCAGCTATCACACATTTGCGGCTATATTCTGATGCAGAAGTCCCCCAGCTGTGGCATGGCAAGGGTCAAGGTGTACCATGAAAATGGCCACCCGCTGGGCGAAAGTTCACCCGGAGCCTATGCCAGGGCATTTATGGAGAGCAACCCGCTGCTGCCAATAGAAGAAGAAGGCAGGCTGCACGACCCGATACTCTGTGAAAATTTTTTCACCCGGGTTTACGCCTATGACCGTTGGCAGAAAACCGTGATGGCAGAGCCATCTTATGCCGCCCTGGTCGACTTTCATTCTACTCACAAGTACATGATCATGGCCCATTATCCCCAGGGGTATGAGTTACTTGGCCAAATCGTGGCCAAAGGCAGCAAAGCGAATCTGCATGAACTGCTGGAGGAGTACCTGCGCAGCTTTATGAGCGCCCTGAAACGACGGGCCAATCGAAAATCTCACACCAATGCCATGATGCATATCCTCGGATATGTGAAAAAGAGCGTCGATGGCAAAGAGAGAAAGCAGCTGCTGACGCTGATTGAAGAGTACCGTCAGGAAATGATCCCCCTTATTGCCCCGATGACCATGCTACGGCATTTCATAGACAATCATGGTAGTGTATATATTCAACGACAAACCTACCTGACACCTCACCCGGATCAGCTGGGCTTGCGCAACCGGATCTGATGAGCAGTGCCAATAAAAGAAAAAGGAAAAAAGATGTCCATCTGGAAAAGGCCTTACAGTACTGAAACCGCAGCATTCAAGGAAAACATGTGTGACCATTTGGGTATTGAGATTACCGAAGTAGGAGACGACTTTCTCCGGGGCACCATGCCAGTTGACCGCAGAACCATTCAGCCCATGGGACTGCTGCATGGTGGTGCCTCGGTGGTTCTCGCTGAAACACTGGGCAGTATTGCCGCCAACCTGTGCTGTGAAGACGGAGCCTACTGTGTAGGCTTGGAAATCAACGCCAATCATCTTCGGTCAGCCACGTCCGGAAAAGTGACCGGCACAACCCGCCCCATTCATATCGGCCGCAGTACCCAGGTGTGGGAAATCAAGATTGAGGATGACCAGGGCAGGCCCACCTGTATATCCCGTATTACCATGGCAACCAAGAAAATATAATCAATAAGAAGGAACCATAAAGGCACAGAGACACAAAGTTTTTCTGGGAGCTGCGCATAGTCAGCAAAAGACTTCTTTGTGCCATTGTGTCTCTGTGGTGCAAAATTCATTTGGCTTTTACAACATCCTCCCGAAGTGCATCAAGCAATTGCTTTTCCAGCTTAATCTGATCTTCAGCAAACTTTCTGATACCCTCAGCCAGCTTTTCCGTTGCCATGGCATCGTCGTTCATCGCCCAGCGAAATGCAGCCTCATCCAGAACCACTTTTTCATCACTACACACTGGCGAGTCGGCAAACAACTTTTGTTCAAGCAGTTGCTCGGATGATTCCAGCTGATCGAGAAGGTCCGGACCAATCGTCAGGCAGTCACAACCGGCTAACTCAGTAATCTCACCGGTATTTCGGAAGCTGGCTCCCATCACCACGGTGTTGTAGCCATGTTGTTTGAAGTAGTTGTAGATACGGGTGACCGACTGAACGCCAGGGTCTTGTGAAGCAGTAAAATTCCGGCCTTCTGCTTTTTTGTACCAGTCGAGAATCCGGCCAACAAACGGGGAGATCAAATAAGCACCGGCTTCGGCACAGGCTTGAGCCTGGGCAAAACTGAACAGCAAGGTCAGATTACAACGAAAACCTTCTTTTTCCAGAACCTCCGCCGCTTTGATACCTTCCCAGGTAGACGCTATTTTGATCAGCACCCGCTCACTGTCAGCGCCCTGCTCTTTATAGAGATCAATCAGCTGTCTGGCCTTTTGAATCGTCGCGTCCGTATTAAACGACAGTCGTGCATCCACTTCCGTTGACACAAAGCCCGGCACTACCTGCTGAATCTCTTTGCCAATACCGACCGTCAACCAGTCACAGGCATAACGGGCACTGACCGCTTTTTCTGTAGAATGGTTGCGCCCAAAGGCAATGGCTTCATCAACCAGCTTTTTATACGCCGGTAGCTGTGCGGCTTTTAAAATCAGTGAAGGATTGGTCGTCGCATCAACCGGCTGGTAGCGACGAATGGCTTCGATATCACCGGTATCGGCCACAACCTTGGTCATTTTTTTTAATTGGTCGAGCTGATTTTGCATACTGTACCTTCTTCCAGCCAAGCAAACAGCTGGGTGCATGGAGCCTGATAAGCGCTTTAAAAGTTTACCATCAATGTTTTCGTCTTTAATCAACGAGGGTATCCGTATTCACCTTTTATATCAAAGAAATACCAGCATCATGAGGTATCCGGGGTTGCCGCAGCATCGGCAATTTCCTGATCGCACTGAATAAATTCCTCAACCTCAAACCGATAGGGAATAGACGACTGAGAACCAGCACTCATGACCGAAAGGCCAGCACTGGCATTGGCAAAGAAAACTGCTTCCCCAAGCGATTTTCCTTCCGCCAGGGCCACCAGCAGTGCACCATTAAATGTATCACCAGCCGCCGTTGTATCAACCGCCTTAACCGGAAACCCGGGAACCATCAGCCCTTCAGGATGGCCTGAAGTCATTGATGATGCATAGGCCCCATACTGCCCCATGGTGATCACTACGTCAGTAATACCTTTCTCATGCAATAGGGTAGCAGCCTGGGTTGCCGACGTTTCATCCAGCACTTTAATACCGGTAAGAAGGTCTGCCTCCGTCTGATCAGGCGTAATCAAATCCACAGTCGGTAAGTCATCCCCGGAACACGGTTTGACAGATGCGGGGCTCAAGACAACTTTAGTATGGCTTCCCCCGGCAATATGAGCAGCCTGTCGCATGACAGATTCAGGAATCCCCTGCTGCAAGAGCAGATAATCTGCACCAGCGATCAAACTATGTTTCTGCTCAATATACTCTTCACTCAGGCAGCCATTAGCGCCAGCAGAGATGCCAACCATATTTTCGCCTTTGGCATTCACGAACATCAGGGCCACCCCTGTTTGGGCATCCACTATTTCAGTAATTGCGGATGTATCAATACCTTCAGCACTCAGTTGCTGTACTATTTCCCGCCCCGGATCATCCTGCCCGATCGCTGCCATCATAAGTGTATTGCCGCCAAGGCGGGCACAGGCTACCGCCTGATTAGCACCTTTGCCCCCTGCCATAATGTCGTAAGATGAAGCGGTGATGGTCTGGCCTGGTTTGGGAAAACAATCAACCCTCAGAACATGGTCAACATTAATACTGCCTAGCACGAGAATCTGCTTACTCATATCACCACCGGTGAAAATCAGGCTGACAACTTAATCAAGTGTAATGCAAATGTTGTTTTGGGTTAGGGGTTTTGTTGGAATCGAATTGGTAGTGGGCAGTGGGCAGTTGGTAGTTGGTTTTAGGGTAGGTCTTCAGGGGCGTTTTTCCCTTCTTTTTAATTTTGTCAGGTATAGCGTTACGGTGATGGCTATGGTCAGTAGCAGGTATTTGAGCCATGGCAGGGTGAGTAGCCAAATGGAGAGGCTTATGGTTAGCCAGAGGAAAATGACTGCGCGGATATATACTCTGGTGGAAATGCTGCGTTGATTAAGATATTGGCGTAGTGGGGGGTCCAGTGTTGGGTGGTTCAAGAGCCGGGCGTGAATGGTTGGAGATGAACGCAGGCTGAAAAAAACGGCTAATAATAGAAAGGGGGTGGTGGGTAGTAGTGGCAGGAAAATGCCGATACAACCCAGTGCAACACAGAGCAGGGCGCAGGCTTTAAAGGCGTACCAGAGTACCGGGTTGCGGATTAGAATACCGGGGGATTGGAGGGGCGAGGTTTTATCTCTTGAGTTCATGGTTATCGAAAGTCGATTCTGCGGGTACGCTTTACTCAAAAAATGCCTCTTGAATTTTGGTGACATAGGGCAGTTCAGCCAGGTTTTCCAGAGTCACCAGAAAATTGGGCTGATGAGTATCACCCACCACCAGATACTGCTGCTGATCACATTGTAAACGTCCGGGGGATTCTTCGTAGACAATTGCGGTTGGGTCAATGTACATCACCTGCCGTGCGGTATTCACATTGGCTGGAATACAGAACTCATAGCTCAGGGATCGCTTGCCACCCGCTGGGCCATAAAGGCCATCGGCATCCAGGCGGGTCAAGTCAAACTCTATCTTGGGCTGAATCTTTTCTCTGAGAACACCGTCCACATAACTACAGGCCGATAGTAAAAGCGCACTCAGCACAATGGCAAATAGCTTTGATATGTTCATGGGATTTCCAGTCGAGCGATGGTGCCTGTCATTATTACTTTTATTATTAAGAATGGCTTTCCCAAAGGAAAGCCAAACGTTAACACGACTGCAGAATATTATGCCAGCGGCTTGAGGCCTACGGCTTGACGAATAGGCGTCAGCACAGAAGCAGCTTCGGCCCGGGCCTTTTCAGCCCCTTTCAGCAGCTCTTTTTCGATAAATGCAGGATCTTCAATCAGCGCATTGTAACGTTCCCGGGGAGCTTGCAAGTGAGCATTCAGAAATTCAAACAACTCATTTTTCAGATCGCCCCAGCCAGCACCATCGGCGTATTGCTGACGTTTTACCTCAATCTGAGTGGCATCGGCAAATGCCGAGTAGATCTGGAAAAGTGTGCAGGTATCCGGGTCTTTCGGCTCACCCGGCTCCAGTGAGTTGGTTTTGATCTTGCGAACCAGCTTCAGCAGCTTCTTTTCAGGGACAAAAAGCGGGATGGTATTATCGTAGCTTTTGCTCATTTTACGACCATCAAGACCATTCAGCACAGCCGTGGTTTCACCCACCACCGCTTCCGGCAAAACGAACCGGGTCTGGTAATGATGATTCATACGACCGGCAATATCCCGGGCCATCTCAATATGCTGGACCTGATCACGCCCCACCGGCACCTTATGGGCATTGAACATAAGAATATCCGCCGCCATCAGCACCGGATAGCAGAACAGCCCCATGGTCACGCCCTTGTCCGGGTCCTGCTCTCCGGCTTCTTCATTAGCCTGAACCGCTGCCTTATAAGCATGGGCGCGGTTCATCAGGCCTTTGCCGGTCATGCAGCCCAGAATCCAGTTCAGCTCGGCAATTTCCGGGATGTCTGACTGACGGTAGAAGGTGACACGGTCCGTATCCAGACCCAGTGCCAGCCAGGTAGCGGCAATCTCCAGGGTAGACTGGTGGATTCGCCTGGGGTCACGGCCTTTGATCAGGGCATGATAGTCCGCCAGAAAGTAGTATGAAGCAATATCGTCACGCCAGCTTTCCTCAATGGCAGGCTTGATAGCCCCTACGTAGTTACCCAGGTGTGGTGTTCCAGTAGTTGTAATACCTGTCAGTACTTTCGTTTTACTCATGAGTTCACTCGCACAGCGACGATTTAACCTGGCCTGACGCGCAGACCAGAAAGAAGGTTAGAAAAGGGCAGCATTATAAAAGAGCGCCGCCCTCTCTCACAATAGACACCTGATTCTCATGGTGACATAGACATGTTTTTAGCAGCAGACACCCGATGCCGACCAATAATGGCACGCAGACGCAAGGTCAAAAGGATGGCACTCATGGTCAATGCACTCACCAGACCAATCCATAAGCCATGAGGCCCCATTGGTGCCACAATCCAGTCGGTCAGCCCGAGAATATAGCCCACAGGTAACGCTACGCCCCAACAGGCAAACAGAATCATCGCCATGGGAACCCGGGTATCTTTATAGCCACGAAGCGCACCAATAGCCGCAATCTGAATACCATCAGCGTATTGGAACAGTGCCGCATAAACCAGCAGCTGAGCAGCCAGAATGGCCACCTCTGTGTTCTGTGTATAGATTGAGGTCACCACCCCTGGCAGAAACAACATCACGGCAGCACTGAGGGTGGCACTGACCAGCGTCGTGACAATACCCGCATAGCTGGAGTAGGCGGCCTGCGCAGTTTTACCGGCACCCAGTGCCTGCCCGACACGAATGGTCAGCCCCATGGAAAGACTCAACGGCACCATAAAGGTCAGTGAAGTAAAATTAAGGGCAATCTGATGCCCTGCTACCACGATGGCACCTAATTTCCCGATCAGCAGAGCCACCACCGAAAAGATACTGGCTTCAAAGAAAATGGCCAGACCGATAGGCACACCCAGCGTTAGCAGGCCGGAAATAATGCTCAGACCAGGCCAGTCCCACTGGTCAAACAGGCCAATTTTACGATGTTGCTGAGCCAGCATCGTGTATGCCGCCATCATCAGGAACATGGCCCAGAAGCAAACGGCTGTTGCATAACCACAGCCAACGCCGCCCAGCTCCGGGAACCCGAACTTGCCATAAATCAGTACATAGTTCAGCGGAATATTCAGAGCCAGGGCGATAAAACTGAACACCATGCCGGGCTTGGTTTTACCCATTCCTTCGCAGTAGCAGTTAAGCGCCTGGAACAAACAAATCGCCGGAATACCCCAGGCCAGCGCTTTCAGATACTCCAGCGTTTTACCCGCCATCGCAGGCCCAACCTGCAACCATTGCAATACGACATCGGATTGGTAAATAAAACCCAGGGCCAACAGGCTCATCAGCAGGGCAATCCATAACCCCTGACGCACCTGACCAGCAATCTCTCCGGTTTGACCTGCACCGTACAGATGGGCAACCGTGGGCGTAATGGCCATTAATATGCCACGGATTAACAGGTAGACCGGCACCCAGGTACTGGAGCCAATGGCAATAGAGGCCAGATCCAGGGCTGAATATTGCCCGGCCATACTGGTGTCGACAAATGTCATACCGGTGGTTGCCAGTTGGGCCCCCATGATAGGTCCGGCCAAATACATTAATTCACCAAGTTCGCCGCGATAGCGGGCAAAAGCTGAAAGATTGTTGCTCATTGTTGCTCACAGAATAGAAACCCACGGCAGACAGAGCCGGGGAGAAGAATTATATATTCTATTAATGAATCAAAAAATGACTGGATTGGATATTTCGAAATAATACTAAACTTAAGTAGCTGACCATATGGAATCATATATTTCTGGCTACTTGGGCAGGTGCTATGTGAGGCACAACGGAGGGAGCATAGCCGTAGCTATGTGACCGGAGTTGTAACGAAGCACGACTGCATGGATGCAGGAGCTAGAGCAACGCAGGAGCAGTTGCCGGGAGTGCCTGAACAAGGAGTCAGAAATATATGATTTCATATGGTTAGCTACTTATCTCTTTTTAAGAGCTTTAAGTCTGTTAATATCAGCAGCAACCTCCTCCATCGCAGATGCTACAAATTCTTTCACTTCTTCATTAGTTGTTTCATTAAGATCATAGTTGGGTTCAATGTAATCCTTGGAAAGATAATGCTCTAAATGCCTGATAGCATTCTTCATTGTCTTCGTGATAGAGCGGATTTGTCCGGAGGTTAACTGTTTGCCGGAATCTAATGCTTCTCGACGTGAATTGAAATTTTCAACACCACGTCCGACATAAGTAGTAAATTTTGGGGCATGCATACCATTAATATAGGCATTCAACGCTTTAACCTGGCGATCTCCGAAATGCAGCGGGTCTCGTTTTTGAACTTCCGCAGGCATTCGCTCCTTTGAGGGGGCAGTTATCCCCCTGAGCACAATGCTTATTGCCTTATCCATTTTAAATCCCTCTTTAACAAAAACGTACTAAACAGCTGCCATGTATTAATACGGCAGATAAAGAAAGTACACCTTCACCAGAATGTCAAACTGGTTCTTAAGTCATGCTGGAAGAGAGCCGTTTATTGGCTCTTTTTCTCTTCCTTTTTCTCTTTTTGGGTTTCTTTATTTGCTCTCCTGAATATTCTTCGGCGGTAGCATAACCGCCATCTGAAAATAGCCCTCCTTCGTCAGCAGTAACATAAGCCTCATCGGCCACTCCCTCGCTACTGTCTAATACAGAACCATGAGCCTCCGGCTGAACGGCTAATTTTGTCGTTATTTGCTCAATAACTCTTTTCATTGAATCCTTATTCCAAAGCTTGTGCACCGGGATTTCAATGACTTCGAATCCTAATTTTTGCAGCAGCGCGATTTTCAGCAACGTTGCACCGTTCCTGGTTTTGAAATCACCGCTCACATAATGATAAGGTCCCTGAACATCAATCACCATGTTGTAATCTGGCAGTAGCAAGTCAACCGGAGGTAATGAGTTCAGACTCTTCTCTTCTTCAATCTGCAACGACGGAAGGCTTGATTGGAGTTGTTCGCGCAAGGTGGTTTGAGATTGTGAAATGTTTCTCTGGTAATAGGGGGCCATCGCACACGGTCTCCCAAGCCAACTGGCGGCCATGACCATGACGGTTTGCGCCTCTAAATTGTCCGGGAATGTACTTTCCAGGCGAGAAAATAGTTCACCTATGTGCTTTTCAAGCGGGTTTTTATTATTTCTACCAAAGCACAGATAAAACCTGGCACAGAATACCATGACTCCCCAGAGAGGCATCCATATATTTTGCTGGGAAAGCTGAGGGGTTTCACTGATTCTGGCGACCAGAGCATCGAACGTAGATTTAATCAGGTTCAGCTCAATGGCCTCACCCAGTTTTGCCAAGGCCCACAGCAGGTTGCCGATACCTTGAGGAATGAAGCGGTCTCTCTCTTCTTTTGATTCGGCTTTGGTTTTTACACGGTACAACAGCGCGGTCAGGGTCTCTTTGAGCTTCGCTGTCTTCTCCAGCTCCAGCCCGATGTCCCCCAGTTTCGCCAGGGCCCACACCAGGTTGGCGAGACCTTGAGCATTGAAGTGGTCTCTCTCGTCTTTTGATTCGGCTTTGGTTTTCACATGGTACAAAAGCGCGGCCAGAGCCTCTTTGAGGATCGCTGTCTGCTCCAGCTCCAGACCACTGTCCACCAGTTTTGCCAAGGCCCACAGCAGATTGACGATATGCTGAAGAATAAGGTGGTTTTTCTGTTCTTGGGCTTTGGTTTTCACATGGGGTAACAGCGCGTCTACCACCTCGGTGAGCTTTGGTACCTGCTCTGACTCCAGCCCATTGTCCACCAGTTTCGCCACAGCCCACAGCAGGTTGGCAATCCCTTGAGTGTTGAAGTAGTCTTTCTTTTCTTTTGATTCGGCTTTGGTTTTCACATGGGGCAACAGCGTGGCCAAGGCCTCGTTTAGCGGCCCTGTCTTCTCAAGCTCCAGCCCCTTGTCCACCAGTTTTGCCAGAGCCCACAGCAGGTTGATGGTAGCTTGAGTGTTGAAGCGGTCTTTCTCTTCTTTTGATTCGGCTTTGGCCTTCACATGGGGCAACAGTGCGACTACAACCTCTTTGAGCTTTGGTGTTTTCTCCAGTTCCAGCCCGTTGTCCACCAATCTTGCCATGGCCCACAGCAGGTTGCTGATATGCTGAGGAATAAAGTGGTCTTTCTCTTCTTTTGATTTGGCTTTGGTTGTCACATTGGCCAGCAGCGCGGCCATGGCCTCTCTGAACTTCGGAGTCTTCTTCAGACCATTGTCCAACAATTTCGCCATGGCCCAAAGCAGGTTGGCGACTTCCTGTGGCTTGCAGTGGTCTTTCTCTTCTTTTGATTCAGCTTTGATTTTCACATGGGGCAACAGCGCGGCTATGGCCTCTTTTAGCTGCGCTGTCTTCTCCAGATCCAGCCCGTTTTCGACCAGTTTCGCCAGAGCCCACAGCAGGTTGGCGGTACCTTGAGAGCAGAAGTGGTCTTTTTCTTCTTTTGATTCGGCTTTCGTTTTCACATGGAGCAACAGCGCGGCCACAACTTCTTTGAGCTTCGGTGTCTTCTCCAGCTCCAGCCCGTTGTCTACCAGTTTTGCCACTGCCCACAGCAGGTTGGCGATATGCCGAGGAATAAAGCGGTCTTTCCCCTCTTTTGATTCGGCTTTGATTCTCACCCAGGGCAACAGCGCGGCCACGGCCTCTTTGAGCTTCGGTGTTTTCTCCAGCTCCAGCCCGTTACCAACCATTTTTGCCAGGGCCCACAGCAGGTTGGCGGTACCTTGGGCATCAATATCCCTGGCTTCAGGTTTTTGCTTGCACTTAACGATTACTGCATCAAGTAACGTTGACAATAAAGCTGCCTGAGCTTCCTTACTTTTCTCATTCATGTATTTATGAGGGGTAAAAACACCCGCTGACGTAAATGAATGAACCGTTGTCATCAGGCTTCTCCAGAGCCATCCGGGTGTCGCTTTAAAAGCGTGCAACAATGGTATCAGTTGGCATTGTTCACTACGATTTAATGGTCTTTTTGACCTTGATGTGTATTGTTTGATTGAACAGGCAAATTGACTGTGTTTTCTCCCATTACAGCGATCACCATATTGAGTGGATGTCCTCACCAGGTCATCCATTTTTGCTTGTGTGATGAGAGCATTAAAATCCTGAACAGGTTTTATTGAATGTCCTGGTGGATGGTTAGCAGAGCGGGCGTCAGAAGCAGGATAAAATTCATGACGCTCTGGGATATAGGAAAGTGGTGTATTCGTCCGCCTCACTGTGCCATACCTGTATCGCACACTCCCTGAGGCACCGGTACGATCATCCGGTTGATTATAATCATTACCTGATGTTGTGCATGTCCAACTTATACCAGCACCGCCTCTGTCCATAATTATATTTCATTAATTCATGGGAAATATAAAATGTAGACTAATCTACGGCACCAACAGGCATTAGTTTTTACTGGCTTTTTTTCTCTTTTTTGGTTTATTTATTTGCCCTTCCAACCCGCATATTGCATAACCCCAATTATTAGCAAGCTAAAAAGAGCTATGCGAAATTTGACAGGGCTGGAACAGCTGATTCTAAAGCGATTGTGACCGATTGGGCTTTTTCAGGCACAACTTCCCCTAACCCCATTATTTATAACGTGCCGGGACAGCACTATTTCATTATCCAGGAGAAAGCTGTCTGGCAAGACTCATGTAAAGTCAGCCGTGGGGGACAAAAGCCGCTGTCTCCCCGAAACAGTATCTTTACCTGCGGCCATTCTTGTCTAAGGCGTTTGACCAGCAGCGATAAAATCGCCCAAGCATGTTTTGCTGCATCCACACTGGCAGGTCTCAAATAGCTGATAGTAACTTCTGCTCGCAGAAGAAATAAAGTGGCAGGAAGCAGTAATGATCATAATAGCCTGAAAAGTGTCGTCCAATCTGGTTGCCATGAACCGGGTCGTCTGTTGTGTCGAAGTCGAGCTTTAGACGTTTCGGTGGTTCATGAACGAAGCAATAAAGCTCTCAATGATTACTTCGTGCATTCGGACGACCTGTTGGCGATTCGCCTGCTGTTCAAAACGGCAAAGCGTTGATTGACTTGCCAGTGGTTTATCGACGTCAGTCGCCGTTTGCAAGGCAAGGTCGTATCTCAGTTGTTGATGATCGTTCAGGTCTTCATAACCCAGTGCCAATCCATAAATTCGCTGACGAAAGATTGTTGTTGTCTGATGCTGGCAGCGGGAGCTATCTCTTGGGTCATGGACGATTTGGTTGTTACTATCAGGGTAAGCGTCTGAATGATAACAGAAAACTATCTCGCCTTTTTTATCTGTCATGCAATATGCGGGCTAGCCAATCGTCACAACTCCAGCGTGGTCTCAAAGACATAAAAAAACCATACTCCTCTCCGCATCGTGTTGTGGGTCAGAGTATGGTTGAGTTTCAGGAAGTTGCCAGAATAATTATGAGTTGCCAAAACATTTATGAGTCCTGAATTCGTATCATAAATGCATAACCTCTGTAACCAGAGGGTTGCCACTGAACTGCCTTTGAAATGAATCAGAACTCAGGGGTACTCTG
>NZ_JBLYZG010000076.1:0-20746 GCF_049310245.1 Endozoicomonas sp. ALB115
AATCCAGACTAAATTATTCCACGCACTTTATCCCTTTTTGGGCGCACGCTGCGTTCTGAAGTATATTGCTCGCAGAATTGCCGCTGTTGGTGGCTATACCAACCTGAGTAACGGCGCCAATTCATCATCATCGCTTTCTTCAGCAATATCGGGCAGTGAGTTCACGGAGCCTTCGGGGGATCTGTTCACGGGATTGTCCCCTGTGCTCCCGGCCAATATGGGGCTATAGCCAGCCGCAGGTGATGCCCGGTTGCGATAGTAGCGGAAGATGCACAAGCCAACCACCAGCACCAAGAGTACACCGCCCAGGGCTATAGCGGCTAAAGCGGCTTGATTCAGGTTCACATCCCTTGAGCTGCTTTTACCCGAAGTGGTGGGGGGTGTTGTCGGGATTGTTGTTGGGATTGTGGTCGGCATTGCGGTCGGGAAGAACCCACACCGTTGAATTTGATTGTTTGCCAGTGCCGTAAAGTTATAAACATCGGGCCGATAATTCGGCGGCAGCAGACCAGGGTCAATACCTGCAACTGAATTATCCAGCCAGGGATGACAACCAAGGTTGGTATTGTTTTGCCAGTCTCCATTGACACGGACATTACAAATACCCGCTTCAGGACCACCCATGACACCAGCATCTCCATACTGACTGTCAACTTCGCAATTGATCGCTGTGGTGCAGGCAATATTGTCATAATAGGGAAATCCCCCCGCTCCGATGGCAGCATCTGCGCTCTTGCCGGAGCTTGTCACTGTACAGTTCAATGCGGTGGTGCCAACTATCTTCTCAGATTCAAATCCGCCACCAATCATGCCTGCCCCGATACCGGCGCTCCCGCCCGGGCCGGAGGTTGTCACAGTGCAGTTTGCGGCTGTGGTGTTAGCAACATTTGCCAAAGGAAATCTGCCTCCCCCTGCGCCGATGCCTGCATTGCCACGCAAACCGGAAGCGGCCACGGTACAGTTCACCGCGGTGGTGTTGGCAACCATGTCAAAAAAAACAGCGTTGCCCAGGCCAATACCTGCGTCGCCATAATCACCGGTGTTTTCGACTGAACAGTCCACCGCCGTGGTGTGAGCAATCGTGCCATGATTCAAAGCCGTACCCACGCCAATGCCTGCACTTCCATATCGAGCGGAGTTTTCAACTTTGCAGTTCACGGCCGTGGTGTTGGCAACGGTGCCATGACCATCACGACGCCCCACTGCTTTAAAACCTGCAATAAACCTCCCGGCACCAATGCCTGCGGCCCCTGAATATTCATAGTTGGCGGATGTGCAATTCACCGCAGTGGTGCCGACAACCGTGCCATTATAAAGAAACCCGGCACCAATCCCTGCTGATCCAGCGCATTCCCCACCAGCGGAGGCTGCCACTGTGCAGTTCACTGCGGTGGTGTTGAGCACCGTTCCCAGGACATTCCCCCCGGCAATCCCCGCACTGTCGCCAAGGGCTTCTACATGGGCATTTTTAACGCGGATATTACGGACCATGGCCTCGTCTTCAATGGTACAGGCCGCGACCGCGACCGGGCCATTGTCTCTTATAAAGACACCGTTAAAGCTCAGGCCATCGATCAGGCCTTCAGCTCCCAGGGTTTGCACCAGACAATGGCTGAGATTACCAATGGTGCCGTTTTCACCACGGAGGCTGCCGGTAAACGGATGAGTATCATTACCAATGGGCTGGTCCAACTGGCTACCATCAATATCCCCGGTTTGTCGGTAGGTACCATTGAGTGGATAGTCAGGGTCATGGCCGATCTTGCCCAGGGTTGCAGCATCCGGCACCGCTATCCACCGGTCACTGTTATCGTCAGCTGTGGCTGTCGCATTGGCAGCAGCGAGGCCGGACGGAGCACTTGGCACCACGGCCGGGTTCAGCAGCTGGCGAGTCCGGTGCGATGTGCTGGCCGGTTTACGCTGAAGGTCTTGCTGTCTGTTTTTTATTGAACTGTGGTCGTTTACCGGGTTTTCCTCCCGGGTATTGCCCTGTAACAACGGTATGGCGTCAGATTCTGAACACACACCCAGTCGTCCCCACCGTCCCTGTGGCTCGACAGACTGGCTTGTTGCTGGTTGTGAGGCGCTGGCAGTAACGCTGCCGGGCATGGTTGGTGGCTGTATCAAAATCACTCCCTCATGTTGGCATTAATTATTGTGCTGGTTTCCTACCGTTCATATTCCCGGGACCGCCACAGGCAGTCATGGGTCTTTGCAATTTGATTGTTCGGTCATCCAGCATAATGAAAATGCCACACGGGTGGGTAAGGCCTAGGCCTATTCGTGCCTGACTCGGGGATTCTCACGCAAAAGAGCAAACAATCCGTAGGGTAGAATAGCCCTGGATGCGTTACTTTGCCGTGAAAATTCCCGAGAAGCGCATAAAACGGGCCAGCCTGAAATGCGTGAGCCCGTATTGATACCCTTCAGTACTTCGAAAAGCTCAGGAAAAAGGCTCCTGTCGGTGTCTGAACCGATCCAGGGCATCCGGATTGGCCAATTTCGTTGAAGTAGGCGTTGTGGTACTTGTTGCCATGGACCAGACACGTCTGGGGCGTTATGAAAACACGAGAAACTACTTTTATCCTGAAGGACGTCCTGTGCATGGTGATGGCAATGCGGTGGCGATGGCCTCCAGCGTAGAGAATGCTTTTGATTCACGCCTGATGGTCCGTGGTTTTCTATTGAATAACTCCATGACGGATTTTTCCTTCCGTCCATTGATTGATGGCAAACCGGTAGCCAATCGCATAGCACCAGGGAAACGACCAATGTCTTCTATGACGCCCACTATCGTGTTACGTGATGGCAAGCCCTATATGGTTCTTGGCTCAGCGGGTGGCAGTCGTATAATTGTTCATGTTGTCAAAACAGTTATTGCTCATCTGGACTGGCAATTACCCGTGGATGAAGCCGTTAGTCTATCTCACCGAATCAATATGCAGGGCTCTTATGAACTTGAGTCCGGAACGGATGCGGAAAAGCTGGTAAAACCACTAAAAGCAATGGGGTATAAGGTATCGGTCCGTGATCTGAACAGCGGTCTGCATGCCATTGTTATAAAGAAGTCAGGCCTGGAAGGGGCTGCTGATCCACGACGGGAAGGTCACGTTATGGGGGACTGAATTCCCGTATTTCCCAGACGAACAAGGTCACAGATTCCTGTGGTGGCAACCACTGTTTCCTGAAAAGCACTTTTTCGGAACTTCCCTGTTTCGAGCTTGATCTCCGTTCATCCTGAAGCGGAGTCGAAGGTTGGCTGCTACAATCCAGACTAAATTATTCCACGCACTTTATCCCTTTTTGGGCGCACGCTGCGTTCTGAAGTATATTGCTCGCAGAATTGCCGCTGTTGGTGGCTATACCAACCTGAGTAACGGCGCCAATTCATCATCATCGCTTTCTTCGGCAATATCGGACAGTGAGTTCACGGAGCCTTCGGGGGATCTGTTCACGGGATTGTCCCCTGTACTCCCGGCCAATATGGGGCTATAACCAGCCGCAGATGATGCCCGGTTGCGACAGTAGCGGTAGATGCACAAAACCCCCACCAGTACAAAAAGCACACCGCCCAGGGCAATACCGGCTATAGCGGCTTGACTCAGGTCCAAAGCCCTTGAGCTGCTATTGCTGGAAGTGGTTGGGGTTGTTGTCGGGACGACAGGGAAGAACCCACACTGACGAACAGGATTGTTTGCCAGTGCCTCACCAGGCCGACAATCTGGCGTCAGCAGACCAGGGTCAATACCTGCACATAAATTATCCAGCCAGGGCTGACAACCAGGGACGGTATTGTTTTCCCAGTGTCCATTGACACGGACATTACAGATATCAGGGTCAGAACCACCCGTGATAGGAGACACTGCATATTCACTGTCGATTTCGCAATTTATCGCTGTGGTGCTGGCAACGATGGCTTTAGAATCTAATATTCCCGCTCCGATGCCAGCACATGCGTCCTTTCCGGAGGATGCCACGGTACAGTTCAGTGCGGTGGTGTCAGCAATCTTTGTAGAATCAAGTCCAGTTAAAAGCGTGCCCGCCCCGATGCCGGCACCCCCGCGAGTGCCGGAGGTTGTCACATTGCAGTTTACCGCTGTGGTGTTGGCAACAGTTGCCAAACTAAAAACGCCTCCCCCCACGCCGATGCCTGCACTTCCATCCAGGCCGGAAGCTGTCACGTTACAGTTCACGGCTGTCGTGTCGGCAACCATACCAAAAAAAGCAGCTCTGCCTGCGCCAACACCTGCGTAGCCATAATCTCCGGAGTTTTCGACTGTGCAGTTCACCGCCGTGGTGTCAGCAAGCGTGCCAGTCCCAAAAGCCGTACCCGCGCCGATGCCTGCACTTCCATCCCTGAGGGTAGCTGTCACGTGACAGTTCACCGCAGTGGTATCGACAACATTACCATTACCACGAAGTAGCCCGGCACCAATACCTGCGTTCCCGTTCCCGGTCTCTTCGCCGCTAGCGGAAGTTGCCACGGAGCAGTTGACTGCGGTGGTGTTGAACACCGTTCCCCGGACATCCCCCCCGGCAATCCCCGCACTGTCACCCAGGGCTACTACCCTGGCATTGTTAACGCTGATATTACTGACCATGGCAGCGTCTGCAATGGTACAGGCCGCTACCGCGACCGGGCCTTTGTCTTTTATATTGGCACCGTTAAAGCTCAGGCCATCGATCCGGCCCGGACCACCGAGCGTTTGCACCAGACAATGGCTGAGATTACAAATGGTGCCGTTTTCGCCACGGAGGCTGCCGGTAAACGGATGAGTATCATTACCAATGGGCTGGCCCAACTGGCTACCATTAATATCCCCGGTCTGTCGGTAAGTACCATTGAGTGGATAGTCAGGGTCATGGCCGATCTTGCCCAGGGTTGCAGCATCCGGCACCGCTATCCACCGGCCACTGTTATCGTCAGCTGTGGCTGTCCCATTGGCAGCAGCAAGGCCGGACGGAGCACTTGGCACCACGGCCGGGTTCGGCAGCTGGCGAGTTCGGGGTGTTGTGCTGGCCGATTTACGATGTAGGTCTTGCGGTCTGTTTTTTATTGCACTGTAGTCGTTTACCGGGTTTGCCTCCCGGGTATTGTCCGGTAACAACGGTATGACGTCAGATTCTGAACACACACCCAGTCGTCCCCACCGTCCCTGTGGCTCGGCAGACTGGGTTGTTGCAGGTCGCGAGGCGCTGGCAGTAACGCTACCGGGCATGGCTGGTGGCTGTATCAAAATCACTACCTCATGATGGCGTTAATTATTGTGCTGGTTTCCTATCGCTCATATTCCCGGGACCGCCGCAGGCAGTCATGGGTCTTTGCAATTTGATTGTCCGGTCATCCAGCATAATGAAAAACCTTTTCAACCTGGCGATAAATCTCGGCAGTACCAATGCGGACACCTCCCGGATTTAATACGGCATCGGCCTGCCCATGGAATAGCAAGAAAAGAACGGGTTTTTCTCTTGTCCAAACCAAAGCAGCCAATCTGGATCAGGTTAAAGTGCACTGTCTTCTATCGTCCAAAGCGTCTGCAGCATCTAATGGATTTAAATCCCAGCTGTACTTGGCTCCGGCTCCGATAAGTGCTCGCTTGCATTGTGCATCACTGGCAAAATCCAGCGCCGTCTTGTCCCTGTAGTTTTTGACGTTAATATCTGCATTGGCATCAATAAGGGTCAAAATATATCTAATATTGTTTTTTCTGGTAGCCGCAAAGAGCGGAGTTTCACCGGAGCAGTCTCTGGCATTAATATTGGCCCCAGCCCTGATCAGAGTTTCGGCACATTCTACATTGTCAGTCCGGCTGCCCAGGTGGAGGGCTGTACGGCCCTGTTGATCTCTGGCATTGCAATCCGCCCCAGACTCAAGGAGTTTTCGCAGGTAGGTAACATCATCAAGTCCAGCGGCGATATGAAGTGCGCAGTCGCCAAACTGGTTTTTAACATCGACATTTGCCCCGGCGAGCATAACTGCATTCATGAGCTTTTTGTCTTGACAACTAACCGACCGGGTAAGAAGCGTGTGATAAGCAACGTCGAATCCTTTCAGTCTGCCATTAATGTCAGCACCTTCAGCAATCAGAGGTTGTATGCACTGGGTGCTGCCATGCCTAATGGCATTGAACAAAGCATCATTGAGATCAAGACGACCAACGAGTTTTCGTCCCTCCTCGAGCAAAACTTGCACACTCCCGGGTTGATTTTTGTCGGTGGCGTATGTCAGAGACTTATTTAAAATCTCAGTATGTCGTTTACTGTCGAGACCCTTAAAACTGTCACATGATTTCAGCAGAAATCGGATTGAATCAGTTTGGCCTTTTAGCGAGGCACAATGCAGAGCGCTAACAGCTGCGTTTGCCCCCTCTTTCAGCAAATACCGCATAGACTCTACCTGACCTTCTCTGGCAGCTTCACGCATTGCCTTATTAAGTTTTTCGGTAATGTAATCTCTGCTTATCCTGTTGACCCAGGTGCTTAATACCCACTCCATACACTCAATCCGGCCATTGGCAGCCGCTGCATAAAAGACATGGTTAGGCTTGGGGAGTGGCCCTTGCCCTTTTGATTTTTCCCACAATAATTGCAAGCACTCAACCTGACCGTGTTTAGCGGCCATCCGTCCCAGGTCGCTAACTCTGCTCTCCAGATTATCGCCATAAGTGGCTGCTCCGGGTTGTTCCCAGCCTATATTGTTGATATCAAGATCCAACACCTTTTCCAATGCTTCCAGATCCCCATAACGACAGGCATGTTCAGCGACAGGCTGAGAGTCACGAAGCAACGGCAGGACAGGTTGCTCCGAGCAGACAGTACAATGCAGTATACTCCGCCTAGCCCCAGCCCTGGCTTGATCAAGCAATGGTTTAAGAATGCAGTCAAGATGGAATTGGTGGGACTTGCTGCACGACGCGGTGACTACCGATCGCCCGCCAAATGAACTGGTTGTTGGGACGTTACAGAGAGCACAGGTGGAAAAATTACTCAAATTGTTGATCGAATTTGTGACGCTATTCATGATAAACGCCCTTTCAGTGAGCAAATGACTTTCACCACCTTCGGTGGCTATACCAACCTGAGTAATGGCACCAATTCATCATCATCGCTTTCTTCGGCAATATCGGGCAGTGAGTTCACGGAGCATTCGGGGGATCTGTTCACGGGATTGTCTCCTGTACTCCCGGACAATAGGGGGCTATAGCCAGCCGCAGGCGATGCCCGGTTGCGATAGTAGCGGTAGATGCACAAGCCAGCCACCAGCACCAAGAGTACACCGCCCAGGGCTATAGCGGCTAAAGCGGCTTGATTCAGGTTCACATCCCTTGAGCTGCTTTTACCCGATGTGGGTGGGGTTGTTGTTGGGATTGTTGTTGGGATTGTTGTTGGGATTGTGGTCGGGAAGAACCCACACTGACGAATTTGATTGTTTGCCAGTGCCGTAAAATTATAAACATCGGGTCGATAATTCGGCGGCAGCAGACCAGGGTCAATACCTGCACATAAATTTTCCAGCCAGGGATGACAACCAGGGTCGGTATTGTTCTGCCACTGTCCATTGATTCGGACATTACAGATACCAGCTTCAGGACCACCCATGACACCAGCATCTCCATACTCACTGTCGACTTCGCAATTGATTGCTGTGGTGCAGGCAAGATTGCCATGAGTTAAAAATCTTCCCACCCCGATGCCAACATCTGCGCTCTTGCCGGAGGTTGTCACTGTACAGTTCAGTGCGGTGGTGCCAACAACCTTTCCAGATTCAAATCCGCCACCAACCATGCCCACTCCGATACCGGCGTTCCCGCCGGGGCCGGAGTGTGCCACAGTGCAGTTTGCGGCTGTGGTGTTAGCAACATTTGCCAGAGAAAAACTGCCTCCCCCTGCGCCGATGCCTGCATTGCCACGCAAACCGGAAGCGGCCACGGTACAGTTCACCGCTGTGGTGTTGGCAACCATGTCAAAAAAAACAGATTTGCCCAGGCCAATGCCTGCGTCGCCATCCTCACCGGTGTTTTCGACTGTACAGTCCACCGCCGTCGTGTGAGCAATCGTGCCATCATTAAAAGCCGTACCCACGCCAATGCCTGCACCGCCATATTGAGCGGAATTTTCAACTTTGCAGTTCACCGCCGTGGTGTTGGCAACCGTGCCATGACCATCACGACGCCCCCATGCTTTGACACCTGCCATAAACCTCCCTGCACCGATGCCTGCTGCCCCTGAATATTCAGAGCTGGCCGATGTGCAGTTCACCGCAGTGGTGCCGACAACCCTGCCATTATCACGGAGAAACCCGGCACCAATCCCTGCTGCTCCGGCGTCTTCCACGCCAGCGGAGGCTGCCACTGTGCAGTTCACGGCGGTGGTGTTGAGCACCGTTCCCCGGACATTCCCCCCGGCAATCCCCGCACTGTCGCCAAGGGCTTCTACATGGGCATTCTTAACGCGGATATTACTGACCAAGGCCGCGTCTGCAATGGTACAGGCCGCTACCGCAACCGGACCTTTGTCTCTTATAAAGACACCGTTAAACCTCAGACCATCGATCTTGCCATTAGCTCCCAGGGTTTGCACCAGACAATGGCTGAGATTACCAATGGTGCCGTTTTCGCCACGGAGGCTGCCGGTAAATGGGTGAGTATCATTACCAATGGGCTGGCCCAACTGGCTACCATCAATATCCCCGGTCTGTCGGTAAGTACCATTGAGTGGATAGTCAGGGTCATGGCCGATCTTGCCCAGGGTTGCAGCATCCGGCACCGCTATCCACCGGTCACTGTTATCGTCAGCTGTGGCTGTCCCATTGGCAGCAGCGAGGTTGGACGGAACACTTGGCACCACGGCCGGGTTCGGCAGCTGGCGAGTCCGGGGTGTGGTGCTGGCCGGTTTACGATGCTGCGGCGGTACGTCTTGCTGTCTGTTTTTTATTGCACTGTGGTCGTTTACCGGATCTGCCTCCCGGTTATTGTCCTGTAACAACGGTATGGCGTCAGATTCTGAACACACACCCAGCCGCCCCCACCGTCCCTGTGGCTCAACAGACTGGCTTGTTGCTGGTTGTGAGGCGCTGCCGGTAACGCTGCCGGGCATGGTTGGTGGATTTATCAAAATCACTCCCTCACGATGGCGTTAATTATTGTGCTGGTTTCCTACTGCTCAAATTCCCGGGACCGCCACAGGCAGTCATGGGATTTTGTAATTGGATTGTTCGGTCTTCCAGCATAATGAAAATGCCATACGGGTAGTGAAGGCCTGTTCGTGCCTGACTCGGGGATTCTCACGACAAAGAGCAAACAACCCGCAGGGTAGAATAGTCCTGAGTGCGTTACTTTGCTGTGAAAATTCCCGAGAAGCGCATGAAACGGGCCAGCCTGAAATGCGTGAGCCCTTCGGTACTTTGAAAAGCTCAGGAAAAAAGCTCCTGACGGTGTCTGAACTGATCTAGGGCATCCGGGTTGGCCAGGGCATCGGTATTTTTTACCGGCCGGTTATGAATAACTTCACGCACTGCCAGCTCGACGATTTTACCGCTGATGGTTCTTGGAATGTCGGTGACCTGCAGAACTTTGGCGGGAACGTGACGAGGCGTAGTGTTGCTGCGAATGGTCTGGATGATTTTCCGGATCAATTGATCATCAAGTGTCACGCCATCACGAAGCTGCACAAACAACACAATGCGTGTGTCGTCTTCCCATTCCTGTCCTACCGCAATGCTCTCAAGTACTTCTTCTACCTTTTCAACCTGGCGATAAATCTCGGCAGTACCAATGCGGACACCTCCCGGATTTAATACGGCATCGGCCCGGCCATGGATAATAACGCCGCCATGCCGGGTCAGCTCGCCGTAATCGCCATGAGCCCAGATCCCGGCAAACTCGTTGAAGTAGGCGTTGTGGTACTTGCTGCCATCGGGGTCATTCCAGAAGCCAACGGGCATGGACGGGAAACTGGACTGACAGACCAGCTCTCCCTTTGCTTCAGTTAGCGGAGACCCTGTGGTATCCACAAAGTGAACATCCATACCCAGCCCACGACATTGCAGTTCACCGCGATAGACCGGCAGTATCGGGCAGCCCAGGGCAAAGCAGGAGATGATGTCCGTGCCACCGGATATGGAAGAAAGCCGGACATCCGCTTTTACCTCCTGAAAGACATAGTCATAGCTTTCGTGCAGCAAGGGAGAGCCTGTCGATAGAATGGCTTTGAGATGTTGAAGGTTATGACTGCTAGCAGGTTTGACGCCGGCTTTTTGCAGGGCGGCAATGTATTTGGCGCTGGTACCAAAAATGGAAACCTTCTCCGCCTCTGCCATATCCATCAGGGTTGCAGGTTCGGGATAAAACGGTGAGCCATCGTACAAAACGACAGTGGCCCCAAGGGCCAGTGATGAAACCAGCCAGTTCCACATCATCCAGCCACAGGTGGTAAAGTAAAAAATCGTGTCCTGTGCTTTCAGATCGGTATGAAGACCCAGCTCTTTCAAATGCTGTAACAGCGTTCCACCATGACCATGAACAATACACTTGGGAATGCCAGTGGTACCTGAAGAGTACATAATGAACAGTGGATGATTAAACTCGACAGGGACGATACTCACCGATTCATTGGATGGCTGGCAGAAATCAGTCCAGAGCACCGCATTGTTGAGTTGCACAATATCCGGTTCCGGATTGGCAAAAGGCACAACGACCGTGGTTTCCAGCGATGGGATGTTTTGCTGAATCTGTGGTGTTTTTGCCATACAGTCGATGGTTTTACCGCCATAAAAGTAACCGTCAACCGTGAGCAGGAGCCGGGGCTCAATCTGTCCGAAACGGTCCAGAACGCCCTGAATACCAAAATCTGGCGAACAGGATGACCAGATTGCCCCGAGCGCTGTGGCGGCCAGCATCAGAATAATGGTTTCCGGGCAGTTGGGCATAAAGGCCGCAATACGATCCCCCTTTTTGATGCCGACTTCAATCAACCCCTGTTGAGCTGCGGCTACTGATTGATAGAGTTCCCGGTAGCTCAGGGTTCGGCGACGGCCATTCTCACCTTGGAATACCAGGGCTGTTTTATTATCTCTTTGTTGCAGCAGGTGTTCTGCATAGTTCAGTGTTGAGTCAGGAAACCATTGAGCGCCTGGCATACTGTCGTTTATTAAGGGCGCGGAGGGTTGGGTATGAAATTGTACGCGGTAGAATTCTGCCAGCCGTTGCCAGAAGGCCGGGCGCTCTTCAATGCTCCATTGGTATAGATCAGAATAATCCTCCAGTGGCAAACCTGTGACTTCTTTTACGCGGTTGATAAACGCCTGAAGATTGGATGATGTTATTGTGTTTTGATCCGGTATCCACAGTGCTGACATTGGCTTTCTCTTTTGGCTTCTTTTCTGGGGTCTTCTCTGGATTCGCGAGTTGTAATTCACTCGGAAGGATGAATCGACCGGCTCAATGCCAACCCGGCATTTGATCTTGAGGGTATGCCCAGCTGGTCACAAATGAATGTAGCCGCTTTGAGCAGTTCCTCCATATTTATCCCGGTTTTTATGCCCATACCGTGCAGCATATAGACCACATCCTCCGTCGCCAGATTGCCTGATGCTCCGGGGGCATAAGGACAACCTCCCAGACCGGCAACCGAGCTGTCAATTATCGAAAGCCCCTCTTCGAGCAGTGCTAAAACATTGGCCAGCGCCTGGCCATAGGTATTGTGAAAGTGTGCTGCCAGGGCTGAGACGGGAATATGCCGGGAAGTGTGCTCCAGCACTTTTTTGGCGTTGAGGGGCGTGCCAACGCCAATGGTGTCGCCCAGGGAAATTTCATAGCAGCCCATTTGCCAGAGTTGTTCGGCTACCCCGGCAACAGCGGAAGGGTGGACTTCGCCCTCATAGGGGCATCCCATCACACAGGAAACATAGCCTCTGACGTTTAAACCGTGATTTTTTGCCGCAGCCATAACCGGTTCAAAACGGTGCAGGCTTTCGGCAATGGAACAGTTGATATTTTTCTGACTGAACCCTTCTGAGGCTGAAGCAAATACCGCTACTTCATCAGCGCCAGCGGCCAGGGCTGCCTCAAAACCTTTGAGATTTGGGGTCAGGGCACCATAGGTGATCCCCGGTTGACGGTGAAGAAGCTCAAAAACGTTGTGGGAGTCTGCCATTTGCGGAACGGCTTTTGGAGACACAAAGCTGCCCGCTTCAATACGCTTCAGTCCTGTTCTGGCAAGACGGTTGATCAGCTCAGAGCGAATCCCGGCAGAGAGTATCTCCGGCTGATTCTGCAGCCCGTCTCTGGCACCCATCTCAACCAGCGTTACCCTGTCAGGCAGTTGCTGTGAATTGGCGGTATCACTGGACATCCCTTTACTCCGTGTTGTTGTTTTTATGGTTTTTCGATGAACGTCAGTAATGGTGAACCTGCCCCAACCTGGTCTCCGGCCTGATAAAGTATCCGCTCAACGGTTCCGGACTCTTTGGCAGTGATGCAGTGCTCCATCTTCATGGCTTCCAGCATCAGCAGCGGGGTTCCCTGCGCCACAGACTGGCCCTCATTGACCATCACGCAGGTGATGGAGCCACTCATCGGAGCAAGAGGTACATTATCCTGATGGTCTTCCTGTTCCATGGGATGGCCGGGGAGTGCAACTTCATAGCTGATTTTTGGAAGAATGACTTTCAATAATTCCCCGGGCTGGGGAACTATACGGCAAATGATTGGCTGTAATTTCTCTGCGTCTGTGGTGTCAAAACGGAGGCTCACGGATGCGCCGCAGGTTTCGTGGTTAACGTTGGCGGTTATCGTCAGTGATTTATCTCCGATACGGAGTAGATAACGGTTGGACTGTTTATCGATCCTGACCAGCCAGCGCTGTTCATCCAGATAAAGCTGAACCAGGGATTCTGTGCTGAAAGTGGAGCCAAATGAGGTTGGCAGTAACTCATCCGGTCTGGCGAGGTTGCCACATTCAAACTGATAAATAGCCGCAACCGCTAACAGCTGCTCTCTTTGCTCCGGGGATAAAGCGGGAAAAGGGTGATGATCAATAAAGTCAGTACTGAGTTTGGCATCAATAAATGCCGGCGTTGCCAGCAGATGCGCCAGGAAGTCCCGGTTATCGCAGATCCCTGCCTGATAATACTGGGCCAGCGCCGTCTGAAGCTGCGCTATTGCAGCTTGTCGGCTGGGGCCTCTGGCAATGATTTTTGCCATCATGGGGTCGTACCAGGCGGTGATGCTGTCACCGGCCTGAATACCGGTATCAATACGCAGGTTGCCATGGGTCTCTGGCCATTCCAGGGCCAGAATGCGTCCGGAGGTGGGTAGAAAATCCAGCCTTGGGTTTTCTGCATACAACCGGGCTTCAATGGCATGGCCATGGCCGTGTAATGATGTCTGATCCAATGGCAGAGGCTGGCCGGAGGCCACGGTTAACTGCCACTCAACCAGGTCCAGATCGGTGACCATTTCCGTTACCGGATGCTCTACCTGGAGGCGGGTATTCATCTCCATAAAGTAGAATTGATCACCATCAAGCAGAAACTCCACGGTACCCGCCCCTTGATAGCCGATGGCTTTTCCGGCGGCGACGGCGGCATTGCCCATGGCTTCGCGCAGTCCGGGAGTCAGGCCGGGGGCGGGGGCTTCTTCAATCACTTTTTGATGTCGGCGCTGCAAAGAGCAGTCCCGGTCAAAAAGGAACACACCATTTCCCTGTTGGTCAAAGAAAATCTGAACTTCTACATGCCGCGCTTTTGTGACAAAACGTTCAAGTAGCAGTTGGTCATTGCCGAAAGCTTTTTCTGCTTCACGCCTTGCCGACTCCAGCTGCTGCTCCAGGTGCTCTGAATGTTCAACAACACGCATCCCTTTACCGCCGCCACCAAAAGCAGCCTTGATCAGCAGGGGGTAACCAATGTGTCCAGCTTCAGCCATCAGCTGCTGGTTACTCTGGTGCTCGCCGTGGTAACCGGGAACCAGAGGGACTCCGGCCTCTGCCATGATTTTCTTGGCTTCACTTTTTGAGCCCATGGCATCAATGGCCGAAGCTGGAGGGCCTACGAAGATAATGCCTTTTTGCTGGCAGGCCAGGGCAAAGTCGGCATTTTCCGACAGGAAGCCATAACCGGGGTGAATGGCATCCGCCTTTTCCTGTTCTGCTATGGACAATATTTTCTCAATATCCAGGTAACTCTCAAGAGCAGGGCTTGGGCCAGCATAGACTGCTTTAGTGGCCATGGTCGTATGGAGAGCCCGATGGTCGGCATCGGAATAGAGGGCAATGGTTTCCATACCCATGGCATTGGCTGTTTTTATAATACGACAGGCGATTTCCCCACGGTTGGCAATCAGCAGGCGCTTAATCATGGTGTTGCTCCTCTGCTGATGGCTTTTCATTGGCTGATGGCTTTTTACTGGCTAATGGCTCTCCCCAGCCCGGAGCACGCTTTTCCAGAAAAGCGCTCAATCCCTCCTGACCTTCCGGTGAAATACGAATACTGGCAATCCGTTCGCAGGTCAGATTAATGAGGTCTTCATCAATCAGCCGATGATTGACGTCATCAATTAATCGTTTCGCTTCAGCCATGGCAACCGGGGCGTTTTGAATGATTTGGTCACAAAGTGCTTCGACTGTCGATGATAAATCCTGCTCTTTACACCGTTCATGAATCAGGTTCAGGCGCAGAGCCTGTTTGGCTGAGATGGTTTCTGCACTGAGAAAATAGCGTCGTGCCTGGCGTGTTCCCATGGCTCGAACAACATAGGGACTGATGATCGCAGGAATAAGCCCAAGCTTGACTTCGCTCAGGCAGAACTTTGCTGATCGACCGGCGATGGCGATATCGCAGACGGTGATCAGCCCCAGGGCACCACCAAATGCTGCACCCTGGACCACCGCTATAGTAGGGGCAGGGAACCGGTCCAGCCGTTGAATCAGGCTGGCCAGTTGTCGTGCATCCTGATGATTTTCTTCTTTGCTCAGTGCTTTCGACTGTTTCATCCAGTTGAGGTCAGCACCGGTACAGAAATGTTTACCGTTGGCTTTGAGTATCAGCAGGCGGGTGGGCGTCTGCTCAATCTGATCAAAAGCCTGGTGCATTTCAGCAATCAGCTCTTTATTCAGGGCGTTGCCGGTTTCAGGTCGGTTGAGACAGAGCGTAGCGATCTGACGGGTTTGGTCACTGATATCAAGGGTCAGGTTTTTATAGTTCATTGTGATGTGCACCTTACATCCTGAATATGCCAAAGCGGGTGTCTTCAATGGGGGCATTCATTGCCGCAGAAAGACCCAGTCCAAGGACGGTACGGGTATCCGCCGGATCAATCACCCCGTCATCCCAGAGTCGTGCACTGGCGTAGTAAGGGTTGCCCTGGTGATTGTAGTTCTCAAGAATGGGCTGACGAATGGCCCGGGCTTCCTCTTCACTTAATGCCTGACCCTGTTTTTCCATGGCATCACGTTTGACCTGGACCAGGACATTGGCGGCCTGTTCTGCGCCCATCACCGAAATACGGGCATTGGGCCAACTCCAGAGAAACCGGGGGTCGTAGGCTCTGCCACACATGCCATAATTGCCTGCACCAAAGCTGCCGCCGATTATCACCGTGAATTTGGGGACTCTGGCACAGGCAACGGCGTTGACCATTTTCGCGCCATGGCGGGCAATACCTCCGGACTCCGCCTGGGATCCCACCATATAACCGGTGGTATTCTGGAGAAATACCAGTGGCATTTTGCGCTGACAGCACAGTTCGATAAAGTGCGCACCTTTCTGGGCGGATTCGGAAAAGAGTATGCCGTTGTTGGCAACAATCCCCACCGGATGCCCATGGATTCGGGCAAAGCCACACACCAGCGTTTCCCCAAACAGCGCCTTGAACTCATCAAAATCGGAGCCATCAACAATACGGGCGATGACTTCCCTGACGTCATAGGGTTGTCTCAGGTCGGAAGGGACAACCCCATAGAGCTCTTCGATGTCATACAGTGGTTCAGTACCTGGCCGGAGATCGTAATAACTTTTCTTTACCCGATTCAGGCGGGACACCGATTGTCGAATCAGGCGGATGGCATGGGCATCATCATTGGCGTAATGGTCGGCCACGCCGGATTGACGACAATGAACGTCTGCACCGCCCAGTGCCTCAGCGCTAATCTCTTCACCGGTGGCGGCTTTCACCAGGGGAGGGCCAGCAAGGAAAATGGTGCCCTGACCGCGGACAATAATGCTTTCATCTGCCATGGCAGGAACATAAGCGCCGCCGGCCGTGCAGGAACCCATCACCGCAGCAATTTGTGGAATCCCCCTGGCCGACATATTGGCCTGATTAAAGAAAATCCGGCCAAAGTGTTCCCGGTCAGGAAACACTTCATCCTGTCTGGGCAGATTGGCACCACCGGAATCCACCAGGTAGATACAGGGCAGGTGATTCTGCTCGGCGATGGCCTGGGCTCTTAAATGCTTTTTAACAGTGAGTGGAAAGTAGCTGCCGCCTTTGACGGTGGCATCGTTAGCGACAATCATGCACTCACGGCCTGAAACCTGGCCAATACCGGCCACCACGCCGGCACAGGGTACTGCTTCGCTGTAGACCTTGTCGGCCGCAAAAAGTCCGACTTCCATAAATGGGGAGCCAGGGTCCAGCAACAGGGCGATTCTATCTCTGGGCAGCAGTTTGCCTTTGCTGATGTGTTTTTGGCGGGCCTTTTCAGGGCCTCCCTGTTTCAGGTGATCAGACTTCTGCTGCAGTTCATCAACCAGTGCCTGCATTTGACGACGGTTGTCATTAAATTCTGCGCTGTCTATGGCTATTGTTGTGGTAAGTGCCACCATGACAATCCCCCTCCGTTTAATGTCCGGTTTCCTGAAACAGCTCCCGGCCGATCAGCATACGACGGATTTCCGATGTGCCGGCACCGATCTCGTACAGTTTGGCATCCCTTAACAGGCGTCCGGTGGGGTAGTCATTGATATAGCCATTGCCACCGAGTATCTGGATGGCATCCAGTGCCAGTGCTGTTGCTGTTTCGGCACAGTAGAGAATAACGCCAGCCGCATCCTTGCGGGTTGTTTCGCCACGGTCACAGGCACCAGCGACAGCATAGAGGTAAGCTTTGCAGGCATTCATCCGGGTGTACATATCGGCAACCTTGCCCTGAATCAGCTGAAACTCACCGATGGACTGGCCAAACTGTTTACGGTCATGAATGTAAGGCAGAACCACATCCAGGCAGGCCTGCATGATGCCGGTGGGGCCTCCTGAAAGCACCACCCGCTCGTAGTCCAGTCCGCTCATCAGCACTTCAACACCGCCATTGAGGTTGCCCAGCACGTTTCGGGCAGGCACTTCACAGTCCTCAAACACCAGTTCGCAGGTGTTTGAACCCCGCATGCCCAGTTTGTCCAGTTTCTGGGCCCTGGAGAATCCGGGGAAGTCCCTTTCGACAATAAAGGCGGTGATGCCACGGGATCTTTTTTCCGGTTCCGTTTTGGCATAGATCACGTAGGTGGAGGCATCAGGGCCATTAGTGATCCACATTTTGTTACCGTTCAGGATAAAGCGGTCGCCTTTCTTTTCGGCCCTGAGCTTCATACTGACGACATCGGAACCGGCTTCCGGTTCACTCATGGCCAGCGCTCCGACGGCCTGGCCACTGATCAAGTCAGGCAGATATTGTTCTTTTTGCGCATCTTTACCCATGCGGAAGATCTGGTTGACACAGAGGTTGGAGTGGGCACCATAGCTAAGCCCAACGGCAGCAGAAGCCCTGCTGATCTCTTCCATGGCGATAACATGGGCAAGATACCCCATGGCTGAGCCGCCATACGGTTCAGATACGGTGATACCCAGCAAGCCCATATCCCCCATTTTCTGCCAGAGATCCATGGGGAACTGGTTGGTCTGGTCAATCTCCATGGCCCTTGGCGCAATCTCTTTTGCCGCAAACTGTCTGACCTGCTCCCTGAGCATGTCGTTGGTTTCTCCAAGGTTGAAATTCAGCTCTGAGTATTGGCTCATTGGGGCTTCTTCACTTTTTATTGTTATTGCTGTGGGAGTTTTATCTAACGGTTTACTGTTCGCTTTCCTTTAGGGCTTTAACACAGCGCTTTCTGGCCTCGGCAAGTTCATCCTGCATTATGTGAATGTCCTGCAGCTGTTGCTCAAGGCGCATACTGGACGTATCAATGGCATCCAGCATTGCCCGGAGCTGCTTTTTATTTCGGGAGGTCGGGTCATACAGCGCAATCAAATCTCTGGATTCAGCCAGGCTTAAGCCAAGACGCTTGCCCCGGACAATAAGCTTAAGATGAACGCGGTCCTTCTTGCTATATACGCGCTTCAGACCATTACGCTTTGGGCTGAGTAGCCCCTGATCTTCATAAAAGCGTATCGCCCTGGGAGTGAGGTCAAACTCCCGGGCGAGTTCTGAAATAGTGAACGTGCTCTCGGACATGGTTCTGTGCTCGTTATTAGCAGCGTGTTGAAGGCGCTTCTTTCTAATCACGATTTGAGTATATCTTCCCCTTACGTAAACGTAAATCTGTCTGCCGAACCCACTGACTTTTCCGGTTTGGTAGCTGTTTTTTAGCTTCGATTGTTTACCACTCTGGGTGAGGAGAGTTTCATCAGGAATGTTAATGTTCCTTCAGTCAGGGGGGCTGAAGGCGGGGGAAGAGAGGGAAGTGATGATAATTCTGTTTTTTTTGCATTCGCTGCCAGCTCTCCTTTTTCCCTCGCTACTTTTTCACTAAAGCCTTTTTTTAAGGCTGCTCTATAGGCGTTTGATTTTGCATTACATATGGCTTTCATTTTCATGCCTTTAGCAGTTTGGGTGTATCTGGCTACTCTTCTGGAATTATTGGCTCTGCCTTTTTGGGATTTGGCGTATCTGGCCCTGCTAGCCCTGCGTTTATCGGATGTGGCATATTTGGCTTTACTTTTTGCCTGCTTTGGCACGCCTCTTTCAAAAGTGCAGTCATCTTTGGGCGAAACCAGCAGAGGTTCACCAGAACCGGATGGTTCAGTTAATTTCAACCAGCCAGTTTCTTTACACGCTTGCTGTTGTGTAGCTGTATTCAATGGACCAATTACAGCCACTGGACGCGATGATGACTGATCAAAACTGACTGATGCATTTTTCGAGGGTAATGGCTGAGCTATTCGTTGAGAGCTTCTTGGGGTTAAATCCGTTTTTGTAAAATCATCAGCGGCTTTCCTGGTTACATCACAAGGTGCAATGGCATCAAGATCTGCCTGTAAATAGAATCCGGGAAACGGTGGTTTGTTTTCAGTGGGTGGTGTATAAGAAATGTAAAAATCCTTAAGAGAACGTGGAGTAGGAGTCGGCATGCCCTGGTTGGTTACGTACTTATTTATATATCTGACATGGGGTGAATTGACTATCTGTACATAATTGCCAGCCATACCTCGATGTGTGCTGATAGCATAAGGGTTTGCTAAAGGTGTTCCTGACCAATCCTGAAAACACGGATAAACAAAACCGAAATTTGAGCCTGCGTTGGATGTGTTCATTGAATTATAGAAATACTGAATTTCCGCTTGAGACTGTCCCTTCCTTAAAAAGTTCCTGCTTACAGCCCAATCAATCACAAAAGACGTGTGGATGGCAGATAAAAAAGTAGAGGTTAGACGACAGAAAAAACCACCCGGTGATATCAGGCAGGAGAAGGGATTGGCATTGCTGGCTCGGAATAAGTAGTTAGAAACTACTTCCGGTCAAGTTTGAAAACATGCTCTGTAATTACCTGCAAACCCTGGGCCTGTTTTCGAGGTGAAGGTTTGGTGTCCCGTGTCTCAATCAGATCGATCTCGAAGTGGTCACCGTAGAGTGCTTTTACCCGATTGGGTGGGATACTGAATGGTGGCGCTGCTGCGGCAGTATCATCATATTCGACCGTGATCAGCAGGATTTGCTCAATATCCGGTGCGATACGCAGGAGTTGTTCTATATAAGCTTCCTGCTTGCCGGGAGGCAGTGCAACCAGGGCTGCCCGGTCATAAACAAATCTGGCCGGAATACTCTCTGCTGTCAGGGTAAAAAAATCCCCCCGGACCAGGGCTAATCGTTCGCTGGACCAGTACTCATGTTCACCTGCTGCCTGCCTTGTGTAATCGCGGTTTTGCTCGGAAAAAAAGGCTTCCACAGCTACCTCACTCAACTCGGAGCCAATAACAAAGTGTCCCTGCTTATGGAGCTCAACCATATCAAGGCTCTTGCCACACAGCGGAACGAACACCATATCCTTTGGTACTGCACGTATCTTGGGCCAGTGTTTAACCAGCATAGGGTTGGCCTGATCAAGATGGAAGCCAATGTTATTGTTCTCCCAATGAGACTGCCAGTTAATCTCGTCCATTGCTATTGATATCCCGTTACCATGGTCGGACACTGAATTGGATGCTTTGCAATTATTAACCATACCGGCTGCCAGTAGGAAGATAAATAGCTGAGTGTAGTTCATGATCAGCCTTACTCTCTGAAGTGGTGCATACAAGGTAGCAGAATGCTACTGGTTGTGATTGAAGGGACGCATTGAGCAGGAAAATCCACGATGGGAAATTCCCTGGCAAAAAAACTGAAATCCAGGGGCAGGGTTGTTACGCTGTTCGATACCGGCCGCCGCCCCCATTAATAAGTAGTTAACCATATGAAATCATATATTTCTGACTCCTTGTTCAGGCACTCTGCTTCGTTACAACTCCGGTCACATAGCTACGGCTATGCTCCCTCC